>JAJZGN010000152.1 GCA_021798435.1 bacterium
GCCCGGGCGTGCCTCTCCACGTTGTTGAGCGCCTCCTGGACGATGCGGAAGACGGTCGTGCTCAGCTCTGCGTCGAGCTCCTCGATGGGTCCCCGCAGGTCGAGGCGGGACTCCACCCCTGAGCGTGAGGAGAACTCCTGGGCCAGCTGGCGCAGGGCGGGCCCCAGGCCGAGGTCGTCGAGCCCGGAAGGGCGCAGCCCCTGGGCCATGTGGCGGAGCTCGTCGATCACGGTGGCCAACACCTTCCGCGAGGCCTCGAGGTGCTCACGGATGTCGCTGGGCAGGCCCTTGGAATCGGCCAGGAAGTCGAGCCGGCGGAGTAGGTAGATCAGGGCCTGGAGCGGCTCGTCGTGCAGGTCCTGGGCCATCCTGCGCCGCTCCTCCTCCTGGGCCTGGAGCAGCTGAGAGGCGTAGGCCTCGGTCCGGCGCTGCCGCTCCTGCTCCTCCGTGAGGTCGTGAAGGATCACCTGCAGGAGCGGCTCATCGCCGCGCTCCGTCACCAGGGTGGAAAGTGGCTGGAGTGACCGGATGACCCCACGAGGGTCCGCCACCAACACCGTCCTTGGTGGCACTTGGGCCAGCAGGCCCCGCGCGGCGGCCGGGTCCAGCAGAGACTCCAGGGGCCGCCCCGCGACGCCTGGCCCGAACAGCCCCTCGGCTGCCGGGTTCGCCTCCCGCACCAGCTCGTCCGCCCCCACGACCAGGGTCGGGGCGGAGCTGGCCTCGAAGAGGGCGCGGTACCGCGCCTCCGCCGCGCTGTGGGCCTGGACAGCCTGGGCGGCCCGGCGACGCGCCACCACCTCCCGGTCCACCCGCTGCCCGACGGCGAGGGCGCCTGCCCCCGCCAGCAGGAGCAGGGTCCCATCCACCCACCGCGACCCCGCTCCCGGTGCCAGCACCAGGTTGGGGACCATGAGGAGGATCCCCCAGGCGGCCGTTGCACCAGCGCCTCCGAGACCGAAGCTGAGGGCGGCATACACAACCGGGACCACGATCACTCCGCTGAGGACCGAGACCGGGATCCCAAGCGGAAGCTGGGTCCGGGCAAGGTTGAGGGTCAGTTCGCCCAGGACCACGACGAGGATCAGCAGCTGAACCACCCAGAAGCGCGGGTCGCGCCAGGGAGGGCGGGTCAGCCCCCGGATGACCTCCGACCTAGAGGGTATCGAGCCGTCCACGGCCACCTCCTCATCATGGCGGCCGGGGCCCTTCCTCGGCTCATAGGGGAGCCGAGGAGCTCGTGGTTCGCCTCGCGGCGAGATCGCTGCTATCCTCCGCTTGGGAGTGCATGGGTCCAGGTGGGCCCCTCGATCTTCAAAATCGATGGGGGGCGCCTCAGGCGTCCCCGGAGGGATCGTTCCCCTCGCCTCCCGCGACCACCCCCGGCTAGTCCGACCACTTAGGAAAGCGGGGGGTCGGCTGCCGCGGTTGTCCGAGCCGCTCCCGTGCCGGAAGGCCTTGGGCTCAAGGCCCGCCCCGGAGCGAGGGAGTCTCCTGCCGGGGAGTAGGATCCTCGGAGGGCTCAGAACCCGGCCGGTGCCGCCGCTGGAGTTGAGCCCCCTTCCGGCCGCTGCCAGGTGAGATCAAGGTGCGCTCCCATTCGGACATAGCGGGGACCGGGGGTCCCCGTCCCCCCGCCGTCGGACGGCTGCTTCAGCACCCCGACGTCGTGGTCCTCATTGCGCGCCACGGCAGGGCGGCCACCACCGCTGCCGTCAAGACCGCCGTCGAGGAGGTCCGGGCGGGGATGTCCGCTTCCGGGGAGGGGCGGGCGCTCGCGCAGCGCGTCGCCCAGCTTCTGGACGGCTCCCCGCGGCAGCTTCGGCGGGTCATCAACGGGACGGGAGTTGTCATCCACACCAACCTGGGCCGCGCCCCCTTGGCCTCCCGGGCGGCCGCCCGAGCGGCCGACCTGGCCGCCGGGTACAGCAACCTGGAACTCGACCTGCGAACCGGCCGGCGCGGCGACCGCCACTCCCTCCTGGCCGACATACTCCGCCGGATGGTGGGGGTGGAGGCGGCGATGGTGGTGAACAACGGGGCCGCGGCGGTGCTCCTCGGGCTCACCGCGCTCTGCCGAGGGCGGGAGGTCCTGGTCTCTCGTGGCGAGGCCATCGAGATCGGGGGTGGCTTCAGGATTCCCGACATCCTCCGTCTCTCCGGCGCCAAGTTGGTGGAGGTGGGGACCACCAATCGCACCCGGGTGTCGGACTACGAGCGGGCCTGCACTCCCCGGACCGCGGCCTTCCTCAGGGTCCACCAGTCCAACTTCCGGATGACCGGGTTCACAGAGCGGCCGCGCCTCCCCGACCTCGCGGCTGCGGCGCATCGGAGCGGACTCCATCTATTGGAGGACGTTGGTAGTGGCCTCCTTCCCCCAGCCCCCGCCGGAGCGGCGCATGAGGTCCGGCTGGGGCGGAGCTGGGCGGAAGGGGCGGACCTCATCTTCTGCAGCGGCGACAAGCTCCTGGGCGCCAGCCAGGCGGGGCTGGTGCTGGGCCGGGCGGAGCTGGTGGAGCGACTGCACCGCCACCCCTTGGCGCGGGCCCTGCGCCCCGACAAGCTCCAGCTGGCAGCGCTCGAGGAGACGCTCCGCTGCATCGAGGAGCCTGGGGGGCTGGAGCGGATTCCGGTCTGGGCGATGCTCCGAGCGGACGCCCGGTGGCTGCGGCGGAGATCCGAGAGATGGGCCGAGCGCCTCCGGCGGGTTGGCGTCCCGGCCGAGGTGACGAGCACGGAGGGCGCCGCCGGGGGCGGCACCACCCCCGGCGACCCGCTGCCGTCCTACGGCATCCACATCCCCTGCCCCCGGCCAGGGATGGTTCGACGGCGGCTTCTGGCGGCCGAGACGGCTGTCCTCTGCCTGGAGCGGCCGGGCGGGATCGTCATCGATGCCCGGTGCGTCCTCCCTGGGGAGGACGGGTCGCTACTCGCGGCCCTGGCGGCGGTTCTCGGGCCCGCCAAGTGACCGAGCTGACCGTGGGGACCGCTGGACACATCGACCATGGCAAGACCGCGCTGGTCCGGGCGCTCACCGGGGTGGACTGCGATCGACTTCCGGAGGAGCGGGCCCGGGGGATGACCATCGAGCTGGGCTTCGCCGCCTTGAGGCTCCCCTCGGGTCGGGAGGTCTCAGTGGTCGACGTGCCAGGCCACGAGCGCTTCCTGCGAACCATGGCGGTGGGGTCCCGTTCCGTCGACCTCGCCCTTCTCTGCGTGGCCGCGGATGACGGGGTGATGCCCCAGACCCGGGAGCACGCGGCGGTGCTGCGCCTGCTCCGGGTCCGGTCCGCCCTGGTCGCGGTCACCAAGGAGGATGCGGCCCCAGAGCGTGCCGAAGCCGTGGGCCAGAGCGCCCTCGCGCTGCTGCGCCAGGCCGGGGTTGCCGCGACGCGGGCGGTGGTGACCAGCTCGGTCACCGGGGTGGGACTCCGGGCCCTCTCCGCCGCCATCGAGGCGGAGCTGGCCGCGATCGCCGCCCCCCTGGACCGGGGAATCCCTCGGCTCCACGTTGACCGCAGCTTCTCCCGCCCGGGGGTGGGCACGGTGGTGACCGGGATCCTCATGGATGGGCGGCTCACTCCCGGCCAGCACGTTGAGGTCTTCCCCTCCGGGGCTCGGGGCCGAATTCTGGAGCTGCAGCGCAGGGGACGGGCGGTCGAGGCGGTGGAGCCTGGGGGCCGGCTCGCGGCCTCCCTGCGTGGGGTGCCGGCGGAGCTGGTCCCCCGCGGGAGCGTGCTAGCCCGCCCCGGGGACGCCAGCGCCACCACCCTCATGGATGGTCTCCTCGAGGTCCCGTCGGTGGGCGCGTCCGGGCTGCGCCAGGGGGTCGAGGTTGAGGTTCTCTGCGGCACCGCCACCAGCCGCGGGCGGGTTTGGCTGGCCGGCGAGGATCGGCTGGCGCCGGGCGGCCGGGGGTTCGCGCAGCTCTTGCTCGAGGCTCCGCTCTGGGCGGTTCCCGGTGACCGAATCATCCTGAGGGGTCAGGGGCCGGTCTCGGTGCTGGCGGGCGGAGTGGTCCTGGACGCCCACCCGCGCCACCACCGGCGATGGGCGGATGCCCCTTTGGACCAGTGGGCGGCTCGAGAGCGGGCGCTCCAGCGCGAGCCGGACCTCACCACGCTGGCGGTCCTGGAGGCCAGGTGGGCCCCGGCTGGGCTGGCCGCCGCCGAGGTCGGCAGGCGGGTCGGTTGCTCCCCGGACGCAGTCTCAGCGGCGCTGCAGGCGGCGGAGGACGCCGGGCTGTTGGCCCGCCTGGGGCCGGTCCACATCGACTCTGAGAGGCTCGGCGAGCTCGGCTCGCGCACCCTTGAGCTGGTGGCTTCGTACCAGCAGCGCCACCCCCTGGAGCCGGGGATGCCCCGGCGCCAGCTGCTGGCGGACCTCGGGCTGGCGCGCCCGGCGGTGGGCGACGCCCTGCTCTCCCAGCTCGCCGAGGGCGGGCGACTGGAGCAGCGCGGGGGAACGGTGGCGGGAGCCGGCAGCCATCCTCCGGGCCGGACCCCCCAGGTGGAGCGGCTGTCCCAGCTTCTGCGGTCCGCGGGCAGGCTGCCGCCGGGACCGGGGGACCTGCGCGCCGCCGGGCTCACCCGCCAGGTCGAGGGTTACCTGGTGCGGAGTGGGGAGGCGGCGCGGCTGCCGGGGGGTGGCCTGATCGCGGCGGCTGCTCTGGAAGAGATGGAGGCCGAGATCGAGGCGGAGCTGCGCCGCTCCCCCGCGGGCCTCACCGTCGCCCAGCTCCGAGACCGGGTTGGGACCAGCCGCAGGGTGCTTCTCCCGGTTTTGGAGCGAATGGAAGCCGGAGGGGAGTTTGCCCGAAGCGGCGACCTGCATTTCCGGCGCCTGGAGCGCTCCCGGGACTTGCGATGCGGCTGACCGAGCTCAGTGGCCAGGGGGGATGCTCGGCCAAGATCGGGCAGGAGGACCTGGCCGCCATGTTCTCCCGACTGGTGACCCCGGCGGCCGGG
>JAJZGN010000153.1 GCA_021798435.1 bacterium
GGATCCTCCAGGGGATCTCCGAGCCGGGGGCGGAGGCTCCCGATGGCGCCCGCGCCGCCGAAGGTGGAAGGCGGGAGCGCGAGGTGATGGCGGTATGAGGTCGCGGTCCCCGGACCACACGGGAGGTCTGGCCGCCGTGGGGTGGTTGGGAGCTGCGGACGCCACCCAGTTCGTGTGGGCGCGCCGGCACTCACTCTTCCAGGAGTCCCGAGGGCGCGCCGCGGGCTCGATGGCCGGCCTCGGGATGTGGCTGGCCTTGGGCGTGGCCGCCAGCGCAGCCCCGCTGAGCGGCCGCGCCAGGGGACTGGCCCGAGTGTGCGGAGCCGGGAACCTGGCCCTCTACGCCATCCATCTCTGGGTGGGCAGGGGGCGGGGGCGGGCCCTGCCGGGAGCCGTGCTGGGCGCGGCCGCTCTGCTGACCTCCCGCCGCTAGCAGGTCCGGGGGACTCGCGGCCACCCTACTGGTGCGCTTCCCCGCGCGCCGGACCCGCCGCGGCCCGCCACCCCCCTGCGGGCGGCGGCCTTCGACCTCACCGGCCGGCACCGGCGCGGATGATGACCTCTGGCTGACAGAGCACCTCGAAGTTGAGGGAACGGGCGATGAAACAGAGGCGGTGCGCCTTGCGGTGCAGCTCCCGCGCCAGGTCGAGGTCACCGGGGGCGGCCAATTCGACCCGGGGGCGTAGGGTGACGCGCCGGAACTCCCCGCTCCCGTCCGGGTGCTCTGTCATCTCGCCGAGCGCCTCATCTAGGTATGCGGTCACGTTGAGGCCCGAGGTGGCGCAGAGGTGGAGGTACCAGAGCATGTGGCAGGCGCTGACGGCCGAGACCAGGAGCTCCTCCGGCGAGTACCGCGACGGGTCGCCCCGAAAGTCCGGATCGGAGGACCCCAGGATCGGCGGCCGGTTGGGGGCGCGCACCTCGTGGTCCCGACCGTACGAACCATAGGAAGTGGTTCCAGAGCCCGTGTTTCCGGTCCAGGTGACCGTGGCCCGGTAGTCGTGGATCCGCACGGCAGAAACGTATCAGCGCCAGCGCGTTGGATGGGGGCTCGCCCATGATCCGGCCCCGGGCAGGCCCGAGAGCATGCCGGCGGTCGGCCGCCGGTGCCGCCGAGCCCCTACCCGCACGGGGAGTCGAACCCCGGTTACCACCTTGAAAGGGTGATGTCCTAACCGCTAGACGATGCGGGCTGGAATGGGCTGTTGCCTATACTCGCAGGGTGGCCGAGACAAGGAGCGGGCGCCGTCGGCCCGACCCCAGCAGATCGACTCCGGAGACCAACGCGCCCAGCGCCGCGGAGAAGGGCCCAGCGGCCCTGCGGGCCAGGTACCCCAACCTGGGCACCGAGGGGGTGGCGGTGAGCAGTGATGCGCGCGCCGATGTGACCTTCAGCACCTCCCGGATGGAGGGCTGGCTGGTCGCCGGCGTACTGCTGCTGGCCAGCTGCCTCGCGATGGGCATCTACCTGGTCGTCCTGCACCATTGAGCGAGGGACCGGCGTCCCTGCCAACCTCCATCTCACTTCCCGGACGGCGGCGGCTGCGTTTCGCCCCCAGCCCCACCGGCGCGCTGCACATCGGCAACGTGCGCACCGCCCTCTTCAACTACTGCCTGGCCGGCCCCGAGGGGCGCTTCTTGCTGCGGATTGAGGACACCGACCGGGAGCGCTACCGCCCGGAGTCAGTCCTGGAATACCAGGCGGAGCTGCGCTGGCTCGGCCTTCTGTGGGACGAGGGGCCGGACATGGGGGGGCCGTGCGCGCCCTACGTGGAGTCCGAGCGTCTGCCGCTGTACCGGAAGGCCGCCGACCGGCTGCTGGAGGGGGGAGCCGCGTATCCCTGCTTCTGCAGCCGGGAGCGGCTCGAGGAGCTGCGCGCGGCGCAGCGGGCGAGCGGACTTCCCACCCGGTATGACCGCCGCTGCCTCCACCTCCGCCCGGACGAGATGTCTCAGTTGCGGGCTGAGGGGCGACCCGAGGTTGTCCGGTTGCGGATGCCAGAGGGGGAGTCGTCGTGGAACGACCTGGTCCTCGGGCCACAGCGCTTCGACAACGCCGAGATCGACGACCAGGTGCTCCTGAAGTCCGACGGGTACCCCACCTACCACCTGGCCCACGTGGTCGACGACCATCTGATGGGGGTGACCCACGTGGTGCGGGCGGTGGAGTGGCTCCCCTCGACTCCCAAGCACCTGGTGCTCTACCGAGCGCTCGGGTGGAGTCCTCCCGAACTAGCCCATGTGCCTCTGGTCCTCGGCCCTGATCGCCAGAAGCTGGCCAAGCGGCACGGGGCGGCCGGGGTCTCGGAATACCGGGAGATGGGCTATCTGCCCGAGGCGGTGGTCAATTTCCTGGCCTTCCTGGGATGGTCCCCGGGGACCGAGGAGGAGGTCTTCGCCCTCCCCGACCTTCGCTCCAGGATGACCTTCGAGCGGCTCCAGTCCAGCCCGGCGGTCTTCGATGGGCAGCGGCTGGACTACCTGAACGGCGTCTGGATCCGCCGACTGAGCCCAGGTGAGCTGGGCCGGAGGCTGAGGCCGTTCCTGCCCCAGGCGTCTCCGGAGCAGCTGGAGCCGATCGCCGAGATGGTGCGGGAACGGATCCGGAGGCTCGACGAGGTGCCGGGCCTGGTGGCCTTCGCCTGGGCTGACCCGGAACCGAGCGCCAGCCTCCTCCAGGGGTCACTCTCCCGAAGCGCCGCGCGCGACTTCCTTCAGAGCGCCGTGCCGGTGTTCCAGGGAGGCTCGGCTGAGCTGATGGAGGCGCTCCGTGCCCTGGCCGGCTCGGCAGCGGCGAGCTCGTCGGACGGAGCCAAAGCTGAGGTACGCCGGTTGATGCGGGTGGTGCGGATCGCACTGACCGGACAGGAGGTCTCGCCTCCGCTCGACGCCTGTGCGCGCCTCCTCGGCCCCCAGGAGGCGGACCGAAGGCTGCGCAACGCCCTCGGGAGGCTGCAGGGGCCCGGCTGAGCTTTGAGGCGGGCAGGTAGTATCTGACCTGGGCGGCCTCAGCCGTCATTGGGGCGTGGCCAAGTGGTAAGGCGCCTGACTCTGGATCAGGAGATCGGAGGTTCGACCCCTCCCGCCCCAGCACCCCACTGCGATAGCACCGCTTAAGCGATTGGTGAGCGCCACTAACCGGTGCTGCAAAGAGGGTGCAATGTCCGGGTGTCATGTCGCTTGCCACGGAGAAGGGACCACCCTGTTGCCAGGAAGTAGGGACCACCTTGGCCCTCGGATCGGATGACGGGGGTAGGGTGGCGCGGCCGGCGGTCCCACTGACTGTGCAATCACCACTGAGCCCGGCAGGCAGTACACCAGTCGCGGAGGGAATACCGATGATCACCACGGTGAATCCGAAGGGGCAGGTCACCATCCCCGAGCCACTGCGCGAACGCTACCCGTTCCCTCCGGGTACCAAGGTTGTGTGGCTGGAGCGCGACGGTGACCTCGTCCCCAAGCCGCTGCTCTTGGTCGAGCAGCTGCGCGGGCGCTTCCAGGGGGGCGCGCTGACCGCAACGCTGCTGGAGGAGCGTGCCCGGGATCGCCAGCACGAGGATGGCTGATCGCGTCGTCCTCGACGCTCACGCGGTCCTCGCCTTCCCCGAAGAGAGAGCCGGGTGGGCGGAGGTCGAGGAGATCCTGCGAACCGGGGAGCCGTGGATGACCCTGGTCAGCCTTGGAGAGGTCGCGTACATCCTCCAACGGAGAGCCGATGCCGGAGCCACCGACGAGGTCTGGGCGAATTTTCGCGCGGGGTGCCGGTTCGCTGGATCGACATCGATGACTCTCGCGTGCGCCGGGCGGCGGTTATCAAGGCGCGAGGCGGGGTGAGCTACGCGGACGCCTTCGCCGCTGCCGCCGCATCGGTGCTCGATTGGCCGGTACTCACCGGTGACCCTGAGTTCCGGGTGGCCGAGGAGGCGGGAGTCAAAGTGCGCTGGCTCGGGCAGGGGGACTAGCGCCCTTCGCCGGTGCCCCTCACGCCTCCAGCGCCAGGTACCGGATGTCTCACGGCGCCCGTCTCCTGTCCGACCATTGCCGCGGCCTTCGCTACAGCTATCGCGACACCTGGCGCTGCGCCCGACACGGGCGCTGTATCGGCGACGCCTTGATCATTCCGACAGCTGGTATCCCGGGGGGCGACCCCGGGATCGAAGTGGGCACCTATGATGCCCCTCACCCTCGTCGTGGTGCCCCTGATCGTGGCATATGCTGGAGCCCCGACACGACATCCGGATTCCGATCCCTCGACCGCCAGCCCGCGAAAAGCGGTGGCCCTGGACGCCTGCGGCAAGCTCCCAGCGCCGCTTGGGGGCGGCGGCGCCGGCCGCCTCCAGCGGATATCGCGCCATTCAACCTCCTCAGCCCGTCGATCGCTGCCGGGGTGACCCTGATCTTGGTTGCGTTCCCCTTGCCCAAAGGCGCCGTCAGTGGCGTGGGGCTCGGGAGCGAGCCGTACCCCACCCGCCGCGCGATAACGAGGGCGGGAGATGAGAGTTCGATGATGGAAGGCTGAGAGTGGGCGGCCAGGTCTCGGGAGGCTGGTGCGTCCTCAGCCCATGCGCGACCGGTCGCCACCGGCACCTGGCAATACCGGGTATACTGGAGCCTTGGCCAAGGTCATGGTGTCGCTCCCCGACGATTTGCTGAGAGCCGTCGACGCGGAGGCCAGTCGCCGAGGAACAACGCGTAGCGGTCTCCTGCGGGAACTGGCCGAGAGCGCCATCCGCAGCCGCAGCCTCAAGCGGGCAGAACGCATGGCCGAGATCGAAAGTCTGGGTGGCCCTCCGAAGGGTCACGGGGGTCGTGTGGCTGAGCTCGTCAAAACGACCAGGCCGGAACCTTGACCCTCTGGCTGGTCGATGCGAGCGTCCTTCTCGCTCGAGAGGACTTGGATGACGCCAACCACAACCCGGCCGTCCGGCTGCTCGCGGGTCCCGACCCCCTTGCCAC
>JAJZGN010000154.1 GCA_021798435.1 bacterium
AGATAGGCACTCCGACCCGGCCCACCTCACCGCGGGCCAGCTCGTGGTCGGAGTCGTACCCCATCTGGGTGGGGAGGTCGAAGGCCACCGAGAGCCCCGACTGGCCGCGCGCCAGGAGGTAGTGGAAGCGCTGGTTGGTGGCCTCGGCGGACCCGAACCCCGCGTACTGGCGCATGGTCCAGAGGCGGCCCCGATAGCCATCCCGCCGGACCCCCCGGGTAAAGGGGGGAGATCCAGGGGGAGGGGGAAGCGGAGGACCGGCCAGGTAGACCGCCGGAACCTCCAGGCCCGAGTTGGTTCGGACCCCCGGGGTCAGCTCACCCTCTGGCACAGCTCCACCAGGACCCCCATGGCTGACCTCGGGTGGATGAAGGCCACCTGCCTCCCCCGGGCCCCCGGCCGGGGCGCCTCGTCGATCAGGATGGCCCCCCTCGCCCGCCACTCGGCGAGCTCGGCAGCAAGGTCCGGGACCTCCAGCGCCAGATGGTGGAGCCCCTCGCCCCGCCTCTCCAGGAAGCGCTCCACCGTGGAGTCGGGCCCCCGGCTCGCCAGCAGCTCGAGCTCCGTCTCGCCCAGCTTGAGGAAGGCCGCCTCCACCCCGTCGCCGGCCACCAGCTCGCGATGGATGGGAGGGCCGGCGAGCGGGCGGTAGAACGCCAACGCCGAGTCGAGGTCGCGCACCGCGATCCCGACGTGGTCGACCCGGCGGCCGCTCCAGCTGCTCACCGCTGCCAGTCTAGGCGGGTCAGTAGGTGAGGCCCATCGACTCGGCGACCAGGACCGCCACATCCGCCGCCTGCAGGCTGCCCTGAAGGTCCTGAGAGCTGATGCCCTCCTGGAACATGGTGGCGCAGAAGGGACACGCCAGCGCCGCCTGGCCGGCCCCGGTGGCCCGCGCCTGCTGCACGCGCACACGGTTCACCCGCTCCCCCGGCGGCTCCTCCATGAAGGCCCTGCCCCCTCCGGCCCCGCAGCACATGGCGTCCTCGCGGCTCCGCTTCATCTCGGTCAGGCGGACCCCGGGGATCGCCCGCAGCAGCCGGCGGGGAGCGTCGTACTCCTTGTTCCACCGGCCGAGGTAGCAGGGGTCGTGGTAGGTGAGGTTCCCCTCCTTCAGCTCGCGACTGAGCTGGATGCGCCCCGCCGCCAGGAGCTGTTCCAACAGCTGGGTGTGGTGGACCACCTCGAACTTGGCCCCCAGGTCCGGGTACTCGTTGGCGAAGGTGTTGAGGCAGTGGGGGCAGCTGGCGATCAGCTTGCGGACCCCGGCCCGCTCCAGCGTCTCCACCACCTGCCCCGCCTGGGTCTGGAAGAGGTACTCGTTGCCCAGCCGGCGGGCGGGGTCCCCGTTGCAGATCTCCTGCGGCCCCAGCACCGCGAAGCTGACCGCGGCCGTGGAGAGCACCTGCACCAGCGCCCGGGCGGTGGGCCAGTTGGACTCGTCGAAGGCGGTGGCGCAGCCCACCCAGTACAGGTACTCGGCGTCCGGGTGGTCGGATAGAAGGGGCACCTCCAGCCCCTCCGCCCAGCGCATCCGGCCCTCGCGCGCCACTCCGAAGGGGTTGCCCCGCTGCTCGATGGAGTCCAGGGCCCGCTGCGCTTCCCGGGGAAGCCTCGACTCCTCCAGGACCAAAGACCGCCTGAGGTCGACGATCACCGGCACATGCTCGATGAGCACCGGGCACTGCTCCACGCAGGCTCCGCAGGTGGTGCAGGACCAGAGCGTCTCCTCCTCCACGCTCCAATCGAGCAGCCGCTCGCCGCCCGCCCCCGCCCCCTCATGCCAGGAGCCCGCCGGCGCCGCCCCGCCGCGGGCCCTGGCCACTACCGCGTCCCGCAGGTCGGTCACCAGCAGCTTCGGCGACAGCGGCTTGCCGGTGTTGAAGGCCGGGCAGTGGGACTGGCAGCGGCCGCACTCCGTGCAGGTGAGCAGGTCCAGCTGCTGCTTCCAGCTCAGCTGCTGGGGCTGGGAGACCCCGAAGGTCTCGGCGCCCTCCAGGTCCAGCAGCTTCAGGTGGCGGCCGGCCGGCTCCAGGCTGCGGAAGAAGACGTTGGGCACCGCGGTGAGGATGTGCAGGTGCTTGCTCCGCGCCAGGTAGACCAGGAAGCCGGAGATCAAAAGGAGGTGGAGCCAGAGGAAGAGCTCGTGCCAGCCGTCCACCTCCCCCCGCCCCAAGCCCCGGAAGATGCTAGCGACCGCGTCTGAGAACGGCCGGAGGTTGACCACCTGGTCCTGCCCGGCGGCGATCTGGGTGCCGTACAGGCCCAGCTGGGTCAGCACCACGAGCGCGATCAGGAGAAGGATCCAGGTGGCGTCCCGCTGGTGGGAGCCGACGAAGCGCCGGGGCCGCAGCAGGTAGCGGTTCAGGGCCGCCAGGGCCAGCCCGACCAGCACCGCGAGGGCCAGAAGGTCCTGGAGGAAGGCGATCGGGCCCCACCAGTACTGCTGGTCCAGGTTGAGCGGCGGCACCAGGGCCTCCAGCCCGGCCTGGAGGATCTCCAGGTTGAGGACGAGAAAGCCCCAGAAGATGAGGAAGTGGGCTATCCCCGAGAAGGGCCAGCTCAGCAGCCGGCGCTGGCCCAGGACGAACACCAGAACCCCGCGCAGCCTCTCGCCGAGGTGCCCTGTGCGGTCGTCCGGGGCAGCGGCGCGCAGCGAGGCCACCAGGGGGCCGAACCGCCTCCAGCTGAGGGCGGCGGTCAGGGACGCCAGGGCCACGGCGGCCACCGGGCTGAGCCAGATCACGGGTGGTCGAAGACCAGCAGGAGGGCGAGCGCCCCGAGCCCCGCGGCGAGGGTCAGGGCCGCCACCACCCAGTACCAGGACGGCTCCTCGATCCAGAACGGGCCCCACCTTTGCCGGGCGCCGCGGGTCGAGCTGTTGGGATCCTCCCCGGCCGGCGGGTGGGCCTCGCTCACGGCCACGATGGTAGGCGGGAGCTCATTCTCCGGTCCAGGCCGGACGGCGCTTCTCCAGAAACGCCCTGATGCCCTCGGCCGCATCCGCGGTCCGGAAGGTCATGTCGAAGTGCCCCAGCTCCTCCCCGAGGCCGGTGGCCAGAGGGCGGTCCAGCCCCGCCGCCACCGCCCCCTTGATGGCGGCCACCGCCCGGGGTGCCTGCGCCGCCAGCCTCTCGGCCAGCTCCTGGGCCTCCCCCCGCAGCCGTGCCGGCTCGACCACCCGGTTGACGAGCCCCATCTGGAGGGCAGTCTCCGCGTCGATCTGCTCGCCGGTGAGCAGCAGCTCCAGCGCCCTCCCCCGCCCCACGAGCCGGGGCAGCCGCTGGGTCCCGCCCCACCCGGGGATGATCCCCAGGAGGATCTCCGGCTGCCCCATCCGGCTGGTGGCTGCGGCCACCCGCAGATCGCAGGCCATGGCCAGCTCCAGCCCGCCGCCGAGGGCGAATCCGTTCAGCGCAGCCACGAGTGGCAGGCGGGAGCTCTCCATCTCCAGGGTCAGCCGCTGGCCGTCCGCGATCTTCTCCCGGGTGGCGTCCGGGCCGTCCAGGACGAACTCGCCGATGTCCGCGCCGGCCACGAAGAACTTCTCCCCCGCCCCGGTGACCACCGCCGCCCCCACCTCGGGGTCCTGCTCCAGCTCCGAGAGCGCCCGGCGAAGACCCTCCAGGACCTCGCGGTTCAGGGCGTTGGCCGGAGGGTGGGCCACCGTGATCCACCCCACCCTCCCCGAGCGCCCAACCGTGACCGGCCCCTGCTGCTGCCCCTCCATCCTCACCTCCCGGCCGCCCGCGGCCCAGCTACGCTTGCCACGTGGCCGAGCTTACGGATTCGCCCCCTCCCCAGGGGCCGGCGGAGGCGCTGGAGCAGCTCCTAGAGGAGGAGTTGGACGCCCAGGACGACGAGCTGTCCCGGATGGAGATGGAGGTGCGCCGGCGGCTGGCCCCCCTCCAGGCCGAGCTCGGCGGACTGACGGCGGCAAGGGGCAGGATCGCCACCGAGCGGCGCCGGCGGGAGCGCCTGGCCCAGATGCGGCAGCGGCAGGAGGTGCGCACCGAGGTGCGGGCAGGAGCAGCCCCGTCCCTGCTGGAGGCGGTGTCCGCCCCGGACCCGCCCGCCTTCGGGGAGCCCGCCTTCTCGGAGCTGGAGTTCCTTCTGGAGACCGGAGGCGTGGTCCGCCTCGGCTACCCCGGGTCCAAGACCCAGACTCTGCAGATGACCGACGGAAGCTCGGCCACCCAGGTCTCGGACCTGGCGGAGGCGCGCCGACTCTACCACCTGGGGTGGGAGTTCGGAGTCCCGGCCCGCCCCGGGGTGCGGGTGCATACCCCCGGCACCCGGCTGGAGCGGCTCCTCGCCGCCGAGCGCTGCTTCCTGCGCGCCAAGGAGAAGTGAAATGCGCCCCTCGGACGGCCCGGTGCCGGTGATCGGGCTCACCGGGGGCATCGCCAGTGGGAAGTCCACCGTGGGGGCGATGCTGGCGGAGCTGGGGGCGATGGTGGTGGACGCGGACCAGCTGGCCCGCGAGGTCGTCGCCCCCGGCACTCCCGGGCTCCAGGAGGTGGCGGCCGCCTTCGGCGAGGACCTCCTGGACGGAGAGGGAGGGCTGGATCGAGGGCGGCTGGCCGGGCGGGTGTTTGCCGACCCGGGAGAGCGGAGGCGGCTGGAGCGGATCCTCCACCCCAGGATCGCGGAACTGGCGCGAGAGCGGCTGGCCCTGGTCCGGGGACCGCTGGCGGTCTACCAGGCGCCCCTCATCTTCGAGACCGGGCGGGAGGGCGAGTTCCAGGGCGTGCTCCTGGTCGACTGCGACCCGGAGCTGCAGCTGGCTCGCCTCAGGCGCCGGGACCGGCTCGGAGAGGCGGAGGCCAGGGCTCGGCTGGCGGCCCAGCTGCCGGCGGCGGAGCGGCGCCGGCGTGCCACCTGGATCGTGGACAACTCGGGAGGCCTCGAAGCCACCAGAGCCCAG
>JAJZGN010000155.1 GCA_021798435.1 bacterium
ACGGTCTTGGTTTACGGACACCACGACGTCCAGCCGGTGGACCCGGTAGAGGAGTGGGACGCCGCCCCCTTCGTCCCTCTGGAGCGGGACGGCCAGCTGCTGGGTCGCGGGACCGCGGACGACAAGGGTCACATGGTCATGCACCTGGAGGCGATCAGGGGAATCCTGGACTCCGAGGGACGGCTTCCCCTCAACCTCAAGATGATCGTGGAGGGAGAGGAGGAGGACGGTTCGGAGCACTTCGACCAGCTGGTCGCCGAGCACCGCTTTGATCTGGCCGCGGACGTGTGCGTGGTCAGTGACACGGGGATGCTGGCGCAGGACCAGCCGGCTCTAACCGTGGGTCTGAGAGGACTGGCCTACTGGGAGATCGAGGTCCGCGCCGCGGGGACCGACCTGCATTCGGGCGTCTACGGGGGGGCGGTGCTGAACCCTCTCGCCGTCCTGGCCGACCTCCTGGCCGGGCTCCACGACCGGGACGGGCGGATCACCGTGGAGGGCTTCTACGACCAGGTCACCGATCTCACCGCCGGGGAGCGCTCCCAGCTTGCCGCGGTGCCCTTCGACGAGGCTGGCTTCCTCTCCGAGGTGGGGGCGGTCAAGGGGGGCGAGGCCGGGTACACCACGATGGAGCGCCGCACTGTGAGGCCCACCTTGGAGATCTGCGGCGCCTGGGGCGGCTACCAGGGAGAGGGGGCCAAGACGGTGATCCCGGCCCGCGCCGGGGCCAAGCTCTCGTCGCGGCTGGTCCCCCACCAGCTGGCCCCCAAGGTCACGGCGGCCGTGGAGCGGCACCTCCGGCGCGCGGTCCCCCCGGGGGTGGAGCTCGACTTCCGCCTGATCCACGACGGGCCCTTCGTCCTCACCCCCACCGACCACCCCGCGGTTCGGCTGGCGGCGAAGGCCGTGGAGGCCGTCTGGGGCCGCCCCCCGGCATACATCCGGGAGGGAGGGAGCATCCCTCCGGTGGCCACCCTGGCAGGAGAGCTCCAGCTTCCCTGTGTGCTCTTCGGGGTGGGGCTGCCCGGCGACCGGATCCACGCCCCCAATGAGCGGGTGGTGCTGAGCCAGCTCTTCCGGGGGATGGAGGCCGCGGCCGAGATGTGGCGGCTGTTCGGGGAGGCGGGGCGGAGCGGCCTCAGCCGCTGACCCTGGCCGGCTCGGCCAGAGGCTGGATGGTGAGGTCCGGAAGCGGCTTGCTGGTGAAGAGGACCAGCTGATCTCCCACCTCCAGCGCCGAGTCGAGGGGGATCTCCTTCCCCTGCCTCAGAAGGAGCAGCAGCCGCTCCTCGCGGAGCTCCGGCGTCTCGGCGGCTTGCCGGCCGCCCCCACCCGGGGGAACTGAGAGCCGCACCACCCCCGACCGGGTCCCCTCCAACGGGAGCCGCTGGGCGTCGCTGTGGGTGGCGAGGGCGCTGTCGATCTCGTTGAGGATCAGCTCGGTGGCGGAGACGGCGACGTCCACCCCCAGCCTCTGGAACAGCTGAACGTTGCTGGGGTTGTTCACCCGGGCCACGGTGTGGGGCACCTTGAACTGGCGCTTGGCCAGCTGGCAGGCCACCAGATTGTCCTCATCGTCCCCGGTGACCGCGGCCACCACGTCGGCCCTCTCGATCCCGCTGGTGGCCAGGAAGGCCATCTCGTCCCCGTCGCCCACCAGGCAGGCGCAGCTGCCCAGCTGCGCCGAGATCGACGCCGCCCGGGTGCGGTCCTTCTCGATGAGGGCCACCTCGTACCCCGCCCCGAGGAGCCGGTGGGCCAGGTAGTAGCCCACCTTGCCGCCCCCGATCACGATCACGTAGGCGGGACGGTCAGCCAAGGCTTGCCACCAGCGACCCGGTGAGCTCGGAGCGGGCCCGGTCGGCGGCCTCTGGCCCCTCCTCGAAGTAGGTCCGCGCGATCGCCGCGCCCACCAGGGTGGGGCAGTAGGTGTAGAGGCCCATCTCCCGATAGACCGCCTCCCGGATGGGGTCATAGATGCGGGTCATGACCCGGGGGATCTTGAAGATCTCCTTGGCGATCTGGGCCGACATGATGTTGCGGTTGTCGCCGTTGGTGACCGAGACGAACCAGTCCGCCCCGGGGGCCCCAGCCTCCTCGAGCACGTGCTGGTCGATGCCGTTGCCCAGGACCATCCGGCCGGGGAAGTGGCGGCCCAGGCGGTCGAAGGAGGACCTCGTGGTGTCCACCACGGTCACCTCGTGGCCCGCCGCCGCCAGCTCCCGGGCGAGCACGGACCCCACCCGTCCGCACCCCACGATCACCGCCTTCACGACGAGGTGAGTATAGCCCGGCCCCCGGAGCGCCCCTGCAGATGGCCCGAGCGGGCACAATGGGAGGCCGTGGCATCGAGATTCTTCCGCCCCGGGGCGGCTGGCGAGTCGGAGCGCACCGGGGTGCTGGGCCCGCGCCGCATCGTGGTCCCGGTCCAGGGGGTGCTGGTCGATGAGGATGCCCTGCGCGCCACCTGCCGGCTGGCCCGCCCCGCCCGAGCCCAGGTCCTGCTCCTCACCGTCCTCGAGGTGCCCCGGCACCTCCCGCTCTCGGCCCGGCTCGGTGAGGAGCTGGAAGTGGCCGAGGAGATGCTCGCCCGGATGGAGGAGCTGGCCGGCAAGCTGGGGACCAAGGTGGAGACCGAGGTCCTGCAGGCCCGCGACGCCGGCCCGGCCATCGTCGACGAGGCCCGGCGCTGGGGCGCAGATCTGGTGGTGGTGGGGCTCGGCGCCCCGGCCCAGTTCGGCGAGTTCACCCTGGACCGCACCGGCCAGGAGCTGCTCAACCGGGTGCACTGCCGCCTGGTGATGATCCGCGAGGAGCTGGAGGCGGAGGCGGAGATGCGAGCGGTGGCCGTTCGCGAGGGCCCGGACTGAGCGCGAGCCCTCAGCCGCCGGGGGCGCGGCGTCGGCGCGCCAGGACCCATCCCAGGTAGGCGAGGAGGCCGGCCAAGACCAGCCCGCCGGCGATCAGCAGCCCCCGGCTGCCCAGGTGGAGGATCGCCTGGTAGTGGCTCCCCAGCGCGTCGCCCACCGAAGTCACCGTGGTGCACCACACCAGGGCTCCCAGGAGCATGGCGGGGTAGAAGATCCGGGGGGGGATGGCCGCGATCCCGGCGGCGTAGGAGGCGAGGTTGCGGGCGAAGGGGATCACCCGGGTCAGGAAGACCCCGATCCCGCCTCGGCGCCGGACCCAGACCGCCGCCTGGTCGAGGCGCTCCGCTGAGATCCCGACCCGCCCGGCGATCCTGATCACCACCGGCCGCCCCAGGGCGTATCCGATCTGGTAGGAGACCGTCGCCCCGATCGCCGAGCCCAGGGTGGCACAGAGGATGAGAGGCCCCAGGGACACCGATCCCCGGTGGGCGAGGAAGCCGAGGGTCAGCAGGACCGCCTCGTCAGGGAGGGGAAGGCCGACCGACTCCCCGGCCAGCCAGAGGAGGACGAAGGCATACACCCCGAGCGGCGGGAGGTGGGTGAGCTGGGCGAGGATCTGGCTCACGGGCAGCTCAGCCCCGCGGGGCGGAGGCGGACGCCGACTACGCCTCCTCGAGGTCGCCGGGCGGCGCCACCCCGGCGATGGAGCCGACCAGGTCGGAGTCCTCAAGGCGCATCAGGATCACCCCCCTCGTCTGGCGGCCGGAGATCCGGATCCCCTCCAGCGGGATGCGAATGATCTGGCCCTTGGTGCTGATCAGCATCAGCTCCTTGGAGAGGTCCTCCACCATCCGGGTCCCGACGATCTCCCCCACCTTGGAGATGGCGTGCTGGTCCAGGGTGTACACCCCCTGGATGGCTCGGTTCTTGACCGGGTAGTCGGCGACCGGGGTGAGCTTGCCGAACCCCCGCTCAGTCACCACCAGGACATGTCCGCCGGGGCGGATCAGGTCCATGCCGGCCAGCAGGTCGCCGGCCTGGAGGCGCACCCCGGTCACCCCCTGGGTGTCCCGCCCCATGGGTCGCACCTGGCGCTCCGAGAAACGCAGCGCCTTGCCCCTCCGGGTCACCAGAAGGATCTCGTCGCTGCCGTTGCTGACGGCCACCCAGTTGAGCTCGTCGCCCTCACTGAGGTTCATGGCGATCAGCCCGTTGCGGCGCACCGCCGCGTAGGCCGAGGCAGGGGTCTTCTTGATGTGGCCCCGGAGGGTGGCCATGACCATGAAGGTCTCCTCCGAGTAGCCGTCCACCGAGAGCATGGAGGTGACCCGCTCCCCCTGGTCCATCTCCAGCAGGTTGATGACCGCCGTCCCCTTGGCCTGGCGGCTCACGTCCGGGATCTCGTGGGTGCGGAGCCGGAAGACCCGGCCGCGGTTGGTGAAGAAGAGCATGTCGGAGTGGGTGGAGGCCACCTGGAGGAACTCCACATAGTCCTCGTCCCCCACCCGCTTGGCGCCCACCACCCCCTTGCCCCCCCGGCGCTGGGAGCGGTAGTCGGTGGCCGGGGTGCGCTTGATGTACCCCCGGCGGGTCAGGGTGACCACCACCTGCTCGCGGGGGATGAGATCCTCCTCGTTGAGCTCGATGTCCCCATGGCTGATCTCGGTCCGCCGGGCGTCACCGTACTTGCGGCGGAGGGTGAGCAGCTCGGCGCGGACCACCGCCATCAGGTTGGCCCGGCTGGAGAGGATCTCCTCCAGCTCCGAGATCCGCTCCATCAGCTCCCGGTGCTCCTGCTCCAGCCGCTCCCGCTCCAGGCGGGTGAGGCGTCCGAGGCGCATGTCCACGATCGCCTTGCTCTGGCGGTCGGTCAGCCCGAAGCGCTCCTCCATCTGGCGTTGGGCGGTGGCCTCGTCCGGGGCGGCGCGGATCAGGCGGATCACCTCGTCGAGGTTCTGCAGGCAGATCCGCAGCCCCTCCACGATGTGGGCCCTCTCCCGTGCCCGCTCCAGCTCGTGCTGGGTGCGGC
>JAJZGN010000156.1 GCA_021798435.1 bacterium
GGCGTCTCCCTGGTGGCCGCCGGAGGGCTGGCCCTGGGTCGCTCGTGGGGGCAGGGACCGGTTACAGCCCGGTAGCGGCGTGTGGCAGTCCGTTGGCGGCGGCTCTCACCGCCCCGCCTTCGAGTTCAATGGCCACATGCGTGCGGTGGTCAGCTGCGAGGCCTGCGGCTTTCGTCAGGAGGTGGCGCGCGACATCCCCCGGCCCACCACCTTCCACCTCATCTGTCACCACTGCGAGCAGAGCCTGCGCGTCACCGTCACCGCCGCCGACATCCGCACCGCCGAGGCGATGGTTCGCCCCCGGGCGCCGATCTCCTGAGCTTCAGACGGCCCAGCGCGAGAGCCCCTGGGGGACCTCCTCTCGGGCTCCGGCCAGGGCCGCGATCCTCTGCTCCTCGCCGTCGAAGTCCAGGGGCAGCTGGCGTGCCAGAGGGAGTATGCGCCCGCAGCGCGCCCGCTCCCGGAGCCTCGCCCGGCGCTCCGGGTCCTGGGATGAGCAGGCCACGCTGCAATACCGGGCGGTGGGCTTCTTGACCGGGGCACCGCACCCGGCGCGGGCGCAGATGCGGGGCGGACGGGGGCTGCGGGGAGGAGTCACGGGGGCCCATGTTAAGCCCTGCTTAAGGCCGGCTGTCAATGGCGAAAAGCCTCAGAAATTAAGTGATTTCGGCTCCCCGGTCGGGAACCGGCTTATCCTCTTTTTCCCCACTTCGGGTGTGGACAATCCGGCCCCCTCGGGGCTCCCGGGCATGTGTCCAGGTGGGGGGTCGCCCTGGACCCGGGCAGAACAGGAGCCGGTCGACGAACACCCGTGCGGCTCCGGGCCGCCGGTCGGGCGCATGCTTTTGCTCTTCGGGACGAGACCCCTCCGGCTCCCGGGCTCGTCCGAGGAGAGGGGAAACGGGAGACGGAGGGCCCCTAGGCTCCGACCCATCGTGGCGAGCCCGAGGAGCCGAGCGTGGCGATTCCCGGAGTCCGTCCGGAAGCATGACGGGACGGTCCTTAGGGCGGATGGCCGGACCCGCTGGGAATCAGTCGCCGTCCCCGCCGCCGAGCCGGGATGAGGAGCCGAGTCCTGGTCAGGTGGCCAGGATCTCCACCTGGAGCTCCTCCAGATGGACCGGATCAGCGACGAGATCGATCGCCCGGACCGTTCCTCCGCCGACCTGGAAGATGAAGGCCACCTTGCTGTGGCCACCCGGGGCCCAGACCAGGCCAGGCGCCCCACCCACCTCGGCCAGGAGTGCGCCTCGAGCACGCCCCTTGAAGAAGGCGGCGACCGCTGATGCGCCCCGCAAGTCCGATGCCCCCAGCTCCACCGCGGCGGCGTCGCACCTGAGCGCAGCCTCCGGATCCAGCAGCTGGATGAGCCGGTCCAGGTCCCCCTCACGCGCTGCATTGCGAAATGCCACCACCAGCTCACGCTGTTGGGTCAGATCTGAACTGGACCCAACGGCGCCGCTCCGGACCCTGCGGCGCGCCCGGCTGGCCAGCTGCCGGGACGCCTCAGGACTTCGACCGACGACGGAGGCGATCTCCTCGAAGGGGCCCCGAACATGTCGTGCAGCACGAATGCGACGCGCTCGGGCGGGGTCAGCTTCTCCAGGACGGTCAGGAGCGCGAGGCCCACGGATTCACCCAGCAGGGCCTCTGCTTCAGGGTCGGGCGCGTACCGGTCGAGGGCCCAGGTCTCCTGGGGTCGGCCCTCAAACCCCTCCTCCCGTCTTGCCCGGCGCGACCGGAGCAGGTCGAGGCACACTCGGCCGGTGACCGTGGTCATCCATCCGCTGAGGTTCTCGACTTGGGCCAGATCGGACCTGGAGATCCGGAGCCAAACCTCCTGCACGGCGTCCTCCGCCTCGGCGGGCGACCCCAGCATGCGCAGGGCCACGCCCCGGAGACGGGGCCGGTCAGCGTCGAACCGCTCGGCCAGCAGCTGCGTGTCCTGCACCGGTCACATTCTCCCTGTGGTAGCCGTCAAGGAGGTGACGACGCCCGCGGCCTCGATGTGACAGGCACCGCGGGCGCACTCACAGGGAGATTGGGCCATGGCGCAACGGATGAAGAACCCGGCGATGATCATCCCCGAGGCCTGGGAGGGCATCCGGTCCCTCCAGAAGGCCGCCCACGGAGGAGGTGTCCCGCCGCGGACGCTCGAACTGGTGCACCTCCGGACCAGCCAGATCAACGGCTGCAGCTTCTGTGTGGATTCCGGATCGAAGCACGCCCGGCAGGAGGGCGAGACCGAAGAGCGGTTGTTCGCCGTGGCCGCCTGGCGCGACGCTCCTTACTTCAACCCGGCGGAGCGGGCGGCACTCGTCTTGGCAGAGGCAGCTACCCGCATCGCCGACCGGCCGGATCCTGTGCCGGACGAGCTCTGGCAGGAGGTGGCCGAGCACTACGACGAGAAGGGACTTGCCGCGCTGCTGCTCATGATCTCGTTGAGCAACGTCTACAACCGCCTCAACATCTCCGTCCGCCAGCCCGCTGGGAGCTGGGGATGAGCCCCAGCCGCCGGAGAGGGTGAGGAGAAGGGAGACCCGGCACCTCCTACGGTCCGCGGTGGATCGGGACGTGGGCCGAGCCACCCGTACGTCCTCGGGCCCCGACCCACCGGCGCTCCGGTGCGGGGCCCAGCTCCCGTGGGCTCACATCGTGCCCGGGCATTCGAGCCCAAACGCCCGGCAAACTTCGCCACCCCTCCACTGCAGCCAGCCTGCGGGGGAGCGCTGGCCCATCCGCAGGACCCGCTTCCCACGGGGCGCCCCAACCGGCTAGCCTCCCACGCGGTAGCGGAGGTAGACGACCCCCGACCTGAAGGTGCGGGTGGCGACGAGGTCAAGATCCACTTGGCGCCGAACCTGCGGAAAGAACGGAATGCCGCCGCCGACCAGGACCGGGTACACGCGCGCCCGGTACTCGTCGATGAGGCCCAACGCGGCCGCTTGGGCAGCGATCGCTGCGCCACCGATGGAGATGTCGCCGCCTTCCGGGGCGCCCTTCAGGCGCTCGATCTCCTCCAGCAGGCCGGCCGAGGCTAGCCTGGCGTTGCCCCGAACGGTCGAAAGGGTGGTGGAGAAGATCACCTTTGGGAGCGGCCTCCAGATCGCGGCCCACTCGCGCTCCGGACCGTCCCACGACAGGTTCTGGTCGGCGTCCTCCCAGTAGAGCATCGTCTCGTACAGTCGTCGCCCCAGAAGGGCGACTCCCACATCTCTGACCTCCTCGGTCACGAATCGGAAGACCTCCTCGTCTGGTTCTGTCCAGGCGAAGCCGCCGCCCGGGTCGGCTATGTAGCCGTCCAGGGAGACGCCCATCGAATAGGTGACCTTGCGCATTTCCAGACCTCCTGGCCGATCGGACCGAACCTACCCTGGCTGGCTGTCCCCGCAAGCCTCGCGTGTCGCCATGACGTACCCAGCTCCCGCAACTACCAGGCGCGATGGGCTCCCACCTTGGTCAAGATCAATCCCGGGGATTGGTCAGCAGGTTCGCCGGCTAACCACGGGAGTGCCCTCTGGTTCGCCCGCCAGCAAGTCTGAACTACATTCGCTCTTCGGCGTGTGACACCCCGACCCGGCTCGGAGGGGAAGTTGGCCCCGAGGTGCCGTCAGGACAGCCGGCGCGCGGTCGCCCTCCGCTTCCCCGAGTCAGGAGGTGGGACAGCGGGCGAGCAGGGTGGACACGCCGGGGCCAGCGAGGTCCTCGCAGTAGGCACGGCGTCCCGCCATGGCCATGGTCAGCGCCAGCGTCGTCCCGCTGACCAGGGGTCCAGCTCCGGCCGCGAAGGGGCCGTCGGTCGCCTCGAAACGGAGCCCCTCCGCGCGGGTGCGACTGGGCACCGCGAAGTTGCGCCGGACGTAGAAGCGGGCAACCTCGGTGACCACTTCCACGGGTGGCGTGCGGGGCATCCCCAGGGCACGGCGGATGTCGTGACTGTGGACCACAACCTCCCCCAACCAGGCCACCGTGGGCCCGGGGGCAGACCGGGTGCTCGTCACCACGCGGCGAAAGCGTTCGAGCGTCTCGGCCGGGCTGGAGCCACGATGCTCGGCGAGGCGCCGATCGTTGTGCCGGTCGAAGTCGAACCGCGCGCCGACGACACTTGCGAGCCAGCGCCCAGGGCCGACGCTGGCGGCAGCGGTGAGGTGGGCGACCACGTCCTCGATCACCCACCGCCCGCAAAGCGACGGCAGCGCCCACTGCACGTCCGTGAGGGATGCCAGTTCCTCGGCAAGCGCGGCACGCTCCATGTGAGCCGACGCCCAGGCCCGGCCTCCGTCTCCTCTCATTGAGATCTCCTGCACTGGTACCGCCACGCTGGCGGTGGCGTGGCGCCAGCACCAAGGCTATCGCGAAGTGGGGACCAACGTCCCGGAGAGCCGCCAGCGGCAGCGGCAGTTCTGGCCTCTTGGCGATCACCAAGAGTGCAATGAGCTGATCACGAAGACTGCAGAGCCCCGCGGACTCTCCGGGGGCCGCCTGCCGGGGCTCCAGGGGCGAGTGAAGACCCTCTCCAGGGGCAATGGGGGAGCTGGGGACGGCCACGAGGTGCTCCGCCGGCGGGAGAGTGAGGTAGTGCGAGAGGGCAATCTGATTGCTCTGCCCCCTGTTCAGGCTGGCCCGAAGCTGGAGTCGCCCTGCTCCGGGAGGCCCGAACCGTCCAGCACGGGCTGGACACCCTGGCGGCGCGGTCGCTCTCTGCGGACGGCCCCGGGCTGCCCTTGAGCACCGAGGCCAGGGAGGGGGTGCGGCGGCTCGTGACCGCCCTCACCTATGGGGAGCTGGGCCAACAAGGGGGCGCGAAGGCGGGACGTCGGATCCACTGACCTGGTCAGGGAAGGGAGGGCGGCGGCGCCCAGCCTATCGACTGGTCCAGGTCGGAGCTTGGGG
>JAJZGN010000157.1 GCA_021798435.1 bacterium
CATGTAGATTCCCCCAATCACGATCAGCGCCAGGGCGGCGACCGCCAGCTCCGCCACCGGAGGCAGGGTCCGGTCGGCAGCGGGATGGGTCCGGCTCATCAGGTCGCCAGCCGGGTCATGATCACCAGGGTGGCCACCTGCATCAGCCCGGTGGCCCCCGCGGTGTAGGCGAACCGGCGCATCAGGCGGCCAATGATCTCCGGATCAGGCCGGGGCTTGCGCATCTCGAAGAGGACCGCGATGTTGGCGGGCTCAAGGATCCCCAGGGCGATCACGGTCATCACCCCGACCACCATGAACGAAGCCACCAGCCAGCCGTGGTACTGGAAGTGAGGGGCCAGGTAGCCCAGCTTGCGGGCCAATTGGAAGCCCGCACCCAGGGTGCAGGTCACGAGGGTCGGCATCAGCAGGACCATCTTGGGCATGAAGCGGGCCGCGAACTCGGCGCGGGCGGGCGGGGAGAGTCGGGCCAGGATCGGTCCCACGATCAGCCCCACGAAGAGGTCGATCGCGGTCCAGAGAGCGCCCCCCACCACGTGGAAGAAGTCCAGGGCCCACAGCCAGTTGCCGACGATCGCGGTCACGAGAAGGGCGAGCACCAGCCCCACCACCGGCAGCCCGCGCAGGGGCACAACCTCCACCCGACGGAGGGACAAGCTGGGGACGCTCGCGCCCGCGGAGGGCGCGACCTCTATGGACTGGCTCAGGAGGCGGATTGTACTGCGCGAGGATCAGGCGTTTGCGGCCCTCCCGCGCCGCTGCGGCCTGACCACCAGGACGGGGACGTGAGCATGGCTCACCACCTGCTGGGAGACCGATCCCAGGAGCAAGCCGGAGAAGCCTCCACGTCCCCGCGAGCCGACCACCAGCAGCTCCGCCCCCTCGGACGCCTCCACCAGGGTCTCGGCCGGGGTACCGAGCACCGCCTCGACCTCAGCCTCCACACCGGGGTAGTCAGCCCCGGCCTGGGCGACCGCCTTCGCCACCTCCTCCCGGGTGGCGGCCACCAGCTCGTTGATGTAGGTCTCGTCGGCGTAGGGATAGCCCGGGACCGATAGCGCCACGAGGTGGAGCTGGACCACACCGATGGCTCTCAGCCGCAGCCCGCGGAGCCGCGCCTCGTCGAAGGCCCACCTGAGGGCACGGCGACCGGCGTCGGACCCGTCGATCCCTACCACCACGGCCCGGTCTGAGGGATTGTCTCCTGCCGCTGTGTCCATTCGGATCACCTCCCGCTACCTGGCGGCCCCATTCCCGGGACCGACCCGACCTCAGTGTGGACGAATCCAGGCCCCGCTGGATAGGGAGTTACCGTCGCCCCCACCCGGGGGTTTTCATCCGCCCGGGCTCGGCCGGCAGCGCGGGCAGCCTCTGGGCCGGGAGGTGAAGACGCACCATCTCCCCGCGGCGGAGCCGCCGCACCCTCAGACTGCCGCCGAGCATCGCCGCCCGGTGCCGCAGCGCTCGCAGCTCCAGAATCGTGGCCTCGTCGTCTGCCCCCGGGTTGGACGGCACCGAGGCGTCCACCACTAGGAGCCGGACCCCCCGGGTGCCCAGAACCAGCCTCACCTCAACTTCGCCGGGCCGCCCCCGCGCCTCGATCAGCCGCAAGGCCTCCTGGGCCACCCGGTAGCAGGTGAGTTCCTGATCGTCCCCCAGGGGGTGCGGGCGCCCCACCAGCGCGAACCTGGCGCTGATGGCGGTGCGCAGACCGAACTCCGAGGTCAGGGCCCGCAGCGCCCGAACGATCCCGAAGTCGTCGAGGATGGAGGGGCGGAGCTGGCGCGCCAGGCTGCGCAGGGTCTCACTAACCCGCTCGGTGAGCCTCAGGGCCTCGCGGGCGCTGTCCCTGACCCGCGCCGCGGGCTCGTCCGGTTCGATGGCGACCTGCAACAGCCTGCTCACCTGGGCCAGCGTTTGCAGGGGATCGTCCTGGATCTGCTCCGCCAGCCACTTCCGTTCCCACTCCTGGGCGTGAAGCAGGGCCAGCTCGTCGTGGGGTGAGGCCTCCGGCGCTCCCCATTCGGGGGAGCGGCTGGGGCCGGACTGGATCATTCCGCCTCGGGGCCCGAGATCGAGAGCAGTCCGTGATTCACGGCGTGGACCACAGCCTCGGTTCGCGACCCGACCCGGAGCTTCTCGAAGATGTTGTGGAGATGGCCCTCCACCGTGCGCAGGCTGATGCCCAGCTCCAGCGCAACCTCCTTGTTGGCACGGCCCTGAGCGATCAGCCGGAGGACCGCGAACTCGCGACTGCTCAGCCGGTCGGAGGCTCTGGCGGGCTCGAGGCGCGCCTGGGCCAGCTTGCGGGTGAGCTCAGGGGAGAGGATCGTGGATCCCGACGCCACCGCCCGGATCCCTTCCACCAGCTCGCGCCCTGGCGCAGTCTTGAGGAGGTATCCGGAGGCGCCTACGGCCAGCGCCTCGCGTACGTAGTCCTCATCCTCGTGAGCGCTGAGGATCAGCACCTTCACCGAGGGGGCCTGAGCGGCGACCTCCCGGGTGGCCTCGATGCCATTCATCCCCGGCATCCGCATGTCCATGAGAAGGACGTCGGGGTTATGCTCCAGGGCTTGGCGGACGGCGTCGTCACCGCGGGCGGCCTCCCCCACCACCTGGATGTCCTGCTCCCGCTCCAGGATCTCCCGGGTCCCTTCCCGGACCAGGGTGTGGTCCTCGGCGATGATGACTCGGATCGGGCTGCTCATGCTCTTGGCCCTCAAGATAGATGGGAGCTCGGCTGACCCATCGGACGGTACCACCCAGGCACGGGCGCGTGATTGCCCGGGCTCAACTCGCCGCCGGGGCGCGGCGCACCGTGGCCAGGATCAGAGTTCCTGGAAGTCCCGCCCCTGAGCGGACTCTCAGCACCCCTCCCAGAAGGGCGGCCCGCTCCCGCATCCCGAGGAGCCCGAGCCCCTCCCGGAGCGGCCGGCCGGCCTGGACGGGGAAACCCACCCCGTCGTCCCGGACCCAGAGCAACAGCCGATCCCGGCGGTGGGCCAGCCCGATCTCGACCCGCTGGGCCCGCGCGTGCCGCTCCACGTTGGAGAGGGCCTCCTGGGCGATTCGGAGCCAACCCTTCTCCACTTCCAGGGGCCACCTCGCCGCACCCTCCTCCAGCGCCGTCCTCACCTCCAGCCCGGAGCGCTCCTGAAAGCGGCGAGCCAGCTCACCGAGGGCCGCCGGCAGGCCCCTCTCCTCCAGGACCTCGGAGCGGAGCCCCTCGGTTAGCTGGCGCAGCCCGTCCGCCACCGCCACCGCCAGGTCGCGGACCTCCCCCAACTGGGCGGCTGCCACTCCGGCCACCTCCGGCTCCGCCGCCACCCGCTCCAGCCGTCGAGCCACGTAGATCAGTGCCTGCACCGGCTCGTCGTGCAGGTCCCGGGCGATCCTGCGGCGCTCCTCCAGAACTGCGAGGCGCTGGAGGGTTTCCTGGAGCCGGACGTGGTCGATGGCCAGGGCTGCCTGGCTGGCGAAGCTGTCCACCAGGGTGAGGTCAGCGTGGCGGAACGCCGGCCGGCCCGGCGCACCGGCGATCAGGAGCGTGCCCGCCACCTCCCGGTCAACGGTGAGCGGGAGGACCATGGCCGGGCCGACAGCGGCTCCGGCCGCTCCAATCCACGCTAGCTGGCGGCTGCCGGCAGCTACCAGGCGGGCTCGCCCGGCCCGGATGACGGCGAGACTAGCGGTCCCCCTCTCGGGAAGCAGGAGGTGCTCGAGCCGGTGCCCCCGGGGCCCGGCCACCGCCGCCACCCGAAGGCGGGGGGGTTCGGCCCGGTCAGCGAGAACCACGCAGGCCAGCTCAGCGTCGCTGAGCTCCCGGGCAGCCCGGACGATGGCCCGGAGCAAGCCGTCCACGGATGCCCCCTGGAGCATGGCGTCGGTGGTCTGCTGGAGAGCCCGCAGCCACGTCTCCCTCTGCTCCAGAGCCCGGTAGGCGCGAGCGTTGACCACCATGGCACCCGCCACCGCCGCCAGGGTCGAGACAGCGGCCTCGTCGTCGGCATCGAACTCAGCCCCCCCCTCCTTCTCAGTCAAATAGAGGTTCCCCAGAACAGCCCCCCGTCCCCGGACCGGAACTCCGAGGAAGGTGGTCATGGGAGGGTGACCGGGGGGGAAACCGTGGGCGCTGGGGTGCTGGGAGATCCGCGCCAGGCGCAGCGGCTCCGGACGCTCCACCAGAAGTCCCAGGATTCCCCGCCCCTCTGGCGGCGGCCCGATGGCTCGCGCCTCCTCCGGCGTCAGGCCGTGGGGAAGGAAGTCCACCAGGCGCCCATCCTCGCCCAGGACGCCGAAAGCCCCGTATCGGGCGCGGGTAACCATCGCCGCCAGCTCCACCAGCCGCTCCAGCACCCTCCGCGGCGAGAGGTCGGAGGCCAGCAGCACGCTGGCCTCGAGGAGGAGGGCCGCACGGTCCGGGACCGGCGGCGCGGTCGATCCCTGGGCGACGGCGGCAGTGGTTGGCACCTGGCCAAAAGATACTCGAGTCCGAGCGCCCCGAGCGGCCCGGTGAGAACTCCCGGCAGGTTCCCCGGGGCCTCGGGGTGGAGCTCAGCCGGTAGCCGCAGGGAGCAGGGAGATTGGGTGTGGCCTTCGCTCTGGGTCCGGGGAGATCTCGGCGGCGGCGCGCAGAATCCGCTGCCCGGACCGCGAGATCTGCCGGGCGGCGGAGGCGCCGGACCCTGCCCAGCTGGCCACATAACCGAAGCTGTAGGCGGAGCTGTCCAGCCCCAGCTGCTGGCAGACGACGTAGGCGACACTCTCGGCCTCCAGCTCCGCCAGCTCGCGACTTCCGAAGAACTCAGGGCCGTGGAGGATGGCGTGGGCCAGCTCGTGGCCCAGAGTCTTCACCTTGGGCCCGGGACTCAGGCGCTGATCCACGCGGAT
>JAJZGN010000011.1 GCA_021798435.1 bacterium
TGGTTGGTGCAGGCCAGGCGGTAGGTGTAGTCGGCGAGGGAGTCGGGCGAGCCCGCGGCCATGGCATCCTGGATGGTGTAGGTCGCCCCCTGGGCCAGGTAGGTGGAACCCGCGGACGCCGTGCTCTGGGTGCCCTGGGTTGTGGCGGAGGCCAGGGTCTGGCCCGAGGCATTGGCGATGGACACCGTGAACTGGTCAGCGGGGGCGAAGCGGCTCGGCACGGCGGTGGAGAGACCCATGGTGGGGCAGAGGCTGCTGGGCCTCACCTGGGCCAGAAAGGCCTCCAGGGGAGGGCCGCTCTTGACTTCGACCACGATCGAGTTCTGCCCCGTCTGCCATCCGCTGGAGAGGGTGGTGGCGCCGGCATTGGCAAGCAGATAGCCCTGATAGTAGTAGGGATTCTGCCCGGCCGGGGCCTGGGGCAGTCCGGTGGTAACCCCGCTCTGGGGGGCGCCGTTGACCCACACCTGGGCGACCTCGTTGTCCGCGAGGAAGCTGATGGCGAGGCTGAAGGTGGCCGGGTCCACGGACGGGGAGATGCTGAAGAGGTACTGGTAGTACCAGTCGGCGTTGTTGCTGCCGGTGCCCTGGTTGGGGACGGCGACCGTCTGCTGGGAGATCCACTGGGCGTTGCCGTACGGGCTGTTGGAGTAACCGCCGTAAGCCAGGTCCCCCACATTCGCGGGTGCGAACACGTCGGTCGACGCCGGATAGTAGGTCGCCGTCGGCGGCGAGGTGCCGTCGGTGCTGGCGAAGTAGGGCCCGGAGACCTCCCAGTTCGCGTCGAGCGCGTTCTCGGGGAGGACCCCACCGGTGGTGCTGTCATATCCGGTGTTGAAGATGTTGGAGTTGGTGGTGCAGCTCACCACCGGGCCGACGGTGCTCGAGCCCTGGGCGAGAACCGGGCCCACAGCCCCCAAGCCAGCGCCGGCGGCGCCTGCCAGGAGCAGGACGAACAGGGCCCCAACCCCGGTGCCGACTCTCCTGCTGATATGCACGTTCACACACTCCTGCTGGGGGCCCCGAAGGCCCGGATGCCATCCGGCGGCTGGGCCGGACCGCCAGGCAACGTAGCAGCCTGGTCGCCGTCGAAAGCTCAGGTAACCGGCCCGTGACCCGATGGCGACCGCGGGCCACGGCTGGCGCCTTCGGCGGGTGGGCGGAGGGCGGATTCAGACCGGCACCGGGCCGCAGCTTCGCCAGGTAGATCCTGACGGTCTCCGCGGGGAGCGAGACGGGAGTTTCAGCCGTCAGACGGAGAGCTGGTCCAAGAGGTCCGGGACCGCGACGGCGTCGAGATGCTCCGGATCGTCGAAGAGCCGCAGCAGGTGCTCGATCGCGTCCTCCGCCACGAGCCCCTGGCGCAGATTGCGAGCCAGTTTCTGGCGCAGGGGCGAGAGCGCCTCCCGGCGCCGCCGGGGATGGCCGAGCGGATACCAAACCACCTCCGGCCCCAGCCGCTCTCCACCGGCGAGCTCGATGGCGATCGAGTTGGCCACAGCTCGACGAGCCGGGTCGTGATAGGCAAGGGTGAACTCGGGGTCCTCGGACACCCGGGTGAGCTGTCGGATCCGCCGCACCTCCGGGTTCCGAGCCGCCTGGTCCTCATACATGGAGTAGTCGAGTTCGCCGTGCACCAGGGCCGCGGCGACCATGTACTGGAGGCAATGGTCGCGGTCGGCGGCGGTCGGCAGCGGGCCGCGCTTGTCGAGGATCGTCACCCCCGACCGCTGGGTGCCGACGTGGACCCGGCGCACCTCTCCCAGCCTCCCGGCCAGTGCCGGACGCAACCGGAGCACCGCCTCCACCGCCGACTGCCCGTGGTACTCAGCCGGCCAAGGAACCTTGTAGAGCACCTGGGGGGCTACCGAGCAGCCGAGCCTGCCCCCCAGCCGCACCGCCTCAGGCCCCAGCACCGCATCCAGCCCCCAGCTCGGGGCTGAGATCACCCGCGGGCAGCCCGGGTCGCCGCGGAGTGCCAGGAGCGCGAAGCGAAGCGCCCGCTGGCCCGCCTCAGCCGCCGCCCACGACTTCCTCCAGCCCACCACCGGCTGATGGCGGTACACCCTGAGGGTGGAGGCGTCCGCCAGGGCGTTGGATACCGCCGAGCGCACCTGCGCCTCACCGCCTCCCAGCAGTCGGGCTCCCACGGCGGCGCTGGCGACCTCCACCAGGAGGACGTGGTCCAGCCCTCGGTCGTGCAGACAGCTGGCGGTGGCCAGCATCCCCTGGATCTCGTAGGCCTGACAGATGGGTTCGAGGAGGTCGGCGACCCGAAGTGGAGCCTGGCCGGCCGCCCGGCGCTGCCGGCTCAGCTGGTCGGCGACCGCCAGGATGGCGCCGAGATTGTCGGACGGGTGGCTCCATTCCGCGGCCAGCCAGGTGTCGTTGAAGTCCAGCCAGCGGATGGCGGCGGAGATCCCGAAGGCGGCGTCGAGCAGCTCCACCCGGTGCCTGGTGCCGGGGATCGGGGTGCCACCCTGAGGATCGGGCCGGGCGGAGAGCGGCCCCAGAAGAGGCGAACAGGCAGGGTGCTGGGCGCCCAGGCAGGCGACCCCGAGGGAGTCCAGAAGGCTCAGCCGGGCCCCGGCGCGGGCCGCCCCATCGAGCGGCAGGGGGGTCGACGCATAGGCCGCGATCTCGGCGACCAGCGGGTCCCAGCCCCCGCTCTCCGCGGAGCCCCCTCCGGCCCCGGCCATCAGGCTCAGGTCGAGCTGTAGCGGTCGGCGGCGTCCAGAGCGTGGTCGAGGATGTCAATCCCCTCCAGGAGCTCGGCCTCCGAGATCACCAGGGGGGGAGCGACGTGGACGCGGTTGAAGTGAGTGAAGGGCCAGAGCCCTCCGGCCCGGCAGGCCGCCGCCACCTCGGCCATCGGCTGGTTGGCCGTCCCCGAGGCGTTGTAGGGCACCAGCATCTCCCTGGTGTCGCGATCCCGCACCAGCTCGATCGCCCACATCAGCCCCATCCCCCGCACCTCCCCCACGCTCGGGTGGTCCTCGGCGAGTCGGGCCAGGCGCGGGCCCGCCACCTCGGTCCCGAGCCTTCTCACATGGGCCAGGATCCCCTCCCTCTCGAAGGTCTCTATGCTGGCGACCCCCGCGGCGCAGGCCAGGGGATGCCCGGAGTAGGTGAGGCCCCCGGGGAAGGGGCGGTCGGCGAAGGACTCCGCCACCCCCCGAGAGATGATCACCCCTCCGAGGGGCACGTATCCGGAGTTGACCCCCTTGGCGAAGGTGAGGAGGTCTGGTACCACCTCGAAGGCGTTGCAGGCGAACCACTCCCCCACCCGGCCGAAGCCGACCATCACCTCGTCCAGGATCATGAGGATGCCGTGCTCGTCGCAGAGCCGGCGGACGCCGGGGAGGTACCCGGGAGGCGGGATCAGGACGCCGTTGGTACCCACCACCGTCTCGAGGATGACAGCGGCGACCGATTGCGGGCCCTCGAACTCGATGACCTGGCGGAGGTGGGCCAGCGCCCGCTCCGACTCCTCCTCCGGGCTCGAGGAATAGAACGCCGACCGATAGGGATACGGGCCCATGAAGTGGACCACCGAGGGGAACCCTGGCTCACTGCCCCAGCGCCGGGGCTCACCGGTGAGAGCGATGGAGGTGCCGGTGGCCCCGTGATATGAGCGGTAGGCGGCCAGCACCTTGTGGCGTCCGGTGTGCAGGCGGGCCATGCGCACCGCGTGCTCGTTGGCCTCGGTGCCCCCGTTGGTGAAGAAGACCTGGTCCAGGTCGCCGGGGGCGCGCTCGGCGATGAGCCGGGCCAACTCGCCCCGGACATCGTTGGCAAAGGCCGGGGCCACAGTGCAGAGCCGGTCCGCCTGGCGCTTGATCGCCTCGACCAGCGCCGGGTGCTGGTGACCGAGGTTGGTGTAGACGAGCTGGGAGGAGAAGTCCAGGTAGCGGTGCCCCTCGGAGTCCCAGAAGTGACTCCCGCTGCCCCCGGTCACCAGCATGGGGTGCAACTGCCGTTGGGCGGACCAGGAGTGGAAGACGTGGTCGCGGTCGTCGGTGAGCGCCCGGGCCGGATCCAGGGGATGGCTCTCGGCGCTCATCTGGTCTGCGGGAATCCCAGGTCGACCTGGCTCGGACCGGCCTCGGGCCACCGGGTGGTGACGACCTTGGTGCGGGTGTAGAAATGGATCCCATCGGGCCCGTACATGTGGGTGTCTCCGAAGAGCGAGGAACGCCAGCCGCCGAAGGAGTAATAACCGACCGGAACGGGGATGGGCACGTTCACCCCCACCATCCCCACCTCGACCTCGCGCTGGAAGCGGCGCGCCGCTCCCCCGTCTCGGGTGAATATCGCGGTGCCGTTGCCATAGGGGTTGTGATTGACGGTGGCCAGCGCCTCGTCCAGGCTCTGGACCCTGACCATCTCCAAGACCGGGCCGAAGATCTCGTCCTGGTAGGCCCGCATCTCCGGCAGGACCCGATCTACCAGAGAAGCACCGAGGAAGAAGCCCGGGGCGTCGGGCTGCCGCTCGCGGCCATCCACCACCACCTCCGCCCCCTCCTCAGCGGCGAGCCCTATGTACGACGCGACCCGCTCCCGGTGCTGGGCGGTCACCAGCGGCCCCATTTCGGACGAGGGGTCGGTACCCGGTCCCACCCGGAGAGCCTCGATCCGCTCCACGATGGCCCGGCGGAGCGGGTCCGCCACTTCTCCCACCGCCACCACCACCGAGATCGCCATGCAGCGCTCCCCGGCCGAACCGTAGGCGGCCGAGACGGCGGCGTCGGCGGCCACCCCCAGGTCGGCGTCAGGCATGACCACCATGTGGTTCTTGGCCCCGCCCAGCGCCTGGACGCGCTTGCCCCGGGCGGAGGCGGTCTCGTAGACGTGCCTGGCCACCGGGGTGGAGCCTACGAAGCTGATGGCCGCCACCCCAGGATGATCCAGCAGCCGATCCACGGCCACCGAGTCCCCCTGGACCACGTTGAGCACCCCAGCTGGGAGCCCGGCGCGGGTGAACAGGTCGGCCAGCAGCAGGGAGGGTGAGGGATCCTTCTCACTGGGTTTGAGGATGAAGGCGTTGCCACAGGCGATGGCCCCGGCCAGCATCCAGAGAGGGACCATGACCGGGAAGTTGAAGGGGGTGATCCCCGCCACCACCCCCAGCGGCTGGCGCAGCTCGTGGACGTCCACCCCGGTGGAGACGTCCAGGCTGTGCCCCCCCTTGAGCAGCTGACCGAGCCCGCAGGCGAACTCCACGTTCTCCAGCCCCCGGGCCACCTCGCCCAGGGCGTCCGAGAGGACCTTCCCATGCTCGGCGGTGACGAGTCGGGCGAGCTCCTCGCGGTGCTGATGGAGCTGCTGGCGGAAGGCGAACATGATCTCGGTGCGCCGGGAGATGCTGGTCCGCGCCCAGCCCGCCTGGGCCTCTCGAGCGGTGGCCACCACCTGGTCGACCTCCTCGGCGCTGGCGAAGGCCACCCTCCGGGACTCCCTCCCGGTGGCGGGGTCGAACACCGGCCCGCTGCGCCCGGAGACGCCGGTGCGGAGCCGGCCGGCGAGGTAATGGCCGAGGACGGTGCTCTCCGGGGGCCCCTCGCCGAAGACCGTGGCGCCGGCTTCGTCAATCGTGATCTGGGAACTCAAGATCCCTCTCCTCCACCTCTGCCCGCCGTCCCCAGGACCCGGTGTCGGCTCAGGGACTCCAGGGCCCGGTCCAGCGGCAGAGCATGCAGCACGTGGCCATCTCTTCCGTATGTGGTTGTCGCCTGAAACAGGGCGTTGCCCACCGCCTCCTCCACCGCCTCGATGGTGGCGGTGAACAGCGGGTCGAAGAGGCTGGGCTGGTGCCAGTATGCCCCGTCCAGCAGGGCCGCAGGGCGGACCTGGCCCTCGGGGGCGGCCCTCGGGATCCGATTGGCGGTGGAGAAGGCGAGCACCAGCTCACCGGAGCCGTTGGCCCCCACCGAGCCGCATCGCACGAGTCCCATTCCGCCTCGGGCAGCGAGCCGGCGGAGCTGGTGGGGCAGCAGGGGAGCGTCGGTGGCCAGCACCACGATGCAGGAGCCACTGGTGTGGGGGCCGGGCATCAGGTCGGAGATCTCCTCCCCCAGTCGCACCCCGGCCACCAGAAGGTCCGGACGGGCACCGAAGTTAGTGGAGACGAGGGCCCCCACGGTGTAGCCGCCGCTGGCGGGGGAAAGGACCCGGGAGGCGGTGCCGATGCCGCCCTTGAAGTCGAAGCACTGGAGCCCGGTGGCCGCCCCGACGCAGCCCTCGGCAACCGCCTCTCCGGCGCGGGCCAGCTCCAGGGCCAGCTCCACATGCCGGGCCGTGACCGGGAAGGCGCGGGCGTGGTTGAGATAGGAGTCGTCGCACTCGGTGACCACCGGCATGATCACGTCATCGATCCCCTGGATGGGGTCGCGCTCAGCGATCCACCGGGCGGTGGCATCGTAGACGGCGCCGATGGCGAGGCTCGAGGTGAGGAGGATCGGGCTGTGCAGCAGCCCCCACTCGTTGATCTGGTTGATCCCGATCAGCTCTCCGTAGCCGTTGACGATCGACGTTCCGGCGTACACCCGCTCCCGCCAGGGAAGCCCCTCGTGCGGCCAGATGGCGGTGACCCCAGTCCGGGCTCCGGGCTGCCCCTCGCTCTCCTCGCGGGAGATCGTGACGTGCCCGACGGTGACCCCAGCGACATCGGAGATGCTGTTGGCGGGGCCGGGGTCCAAGCGGCCTACGACGACCCCGAAGTCCCGAAGCCGGCCCCTCTGGCTCAACCCGGAGCCCACACCGGCTGCCGCCCCTCCGCCCCCAGGTACTCCGAGCCCAATTGGCTCAACCTTCGATGAGCCCCCCCCATCCACTCCACCTCTGGCGGCAGGTAGCGCTTGGGCACCTTGGCCACGATGGTGTAGTTGGGATCGACGACGTTGGCGATCCTGGAGCGGGCCGCCTGGGAGACCAGCTGGTAGGCGTCCAAGAGCGACAGCCCGAGGTCGGCCGCCACCCAGCGGACCAGCTGGGAGTGCGAGATCCGGAAGGCATCCTCCAGCGGCCGGCAGGAGCCGGCGACCATGATCGCCTCGTCGCTCTCGAGCCGCGGCCACTCGCAGGGCTGAGCCTTGATCACCTCCACGGTGAGCACCGTGTTCATCGCTCCCTCGACGGCCGCTCCGCAGGCCTCGCCCTCCCCCATGGTGTAGTGGCCGTCTCCCAGGGAGAAGAGGGCGCCGGGCACGTTGACCCCGAGGTAGACGGTGGCTCCCGCGCGCACCTCTGGAGAGTCCATGTTGCCCCCGAAGGCGTCAGGTACCAGAACGTTGCGGGCCTCGAAGGCCGCAGGAGCCACGCCCACGGTGCCGTGGAAGGGCTGCAGCGGAAAGCGCATGGTGAAGTCTGAGTCCTGGGCCTGGAAGAGCACGGCGCGCTCGGGCTGCAGCACCCGGTATACCCAGGTCCGCTCGGGAAGGGGGTCCTGGAGGGTCGCGGTGATGTGGGTGGAGCTCAGGGCCCCGAAAAGCGTCACCGAGGTGCTGACCGCCCAGTCCCGGGCCGGAGAGACGTCGATGAGATGGATGGCCAGGGTGTCCCCCGGCTCCGCGCCCTCCACGTAGAAGGGCCCGGTCTGGGGGTTGATGAAAGGGAACGCGATGGTGTGGGCGGGGAGGTCGCTGGCGCTGCGGATCCGCCCACCGAAGCAGTCCTCGGTGTAGAGCTCCAACACCTCACCTGGGCGGACGGTGTCCACCGGGTCCACCCCCCCAAAGGTCCAGGCGTACTCGGACTCGGAAGGCCGATAGCGGCGCACCTTGAGCCCGGGCTGCCGGGGAAGCTGGCGGTCCTCGAATCCCATCTCCTAAACCTCCGCTGGTGGTGGCAACGGCTCGGTGATCTCGTAGGGCTCGGGGAGCTCGCTCTGCACCCAGTACCGGCCACCGCGGCGGGCCACGAACCCGTAGTAGTAGACCACGGCCACCCCGAAGATCACCGCCACGGTGACGAGGTCCGAGATCTTCTGCTGGGTAAGGGCCAGCACCACTCCGATCAGTGCCAGGATCGGGGGCGCCGGCCAGAGCGGCATCTTGGACGGACGGGGAAGCTGACCCTGCCGCACCCGGCTAACCAGAGCGGAGACAGCGATCAGCCCATAGAGGATGATGAGGAGGACGGCGGTGAAGGTGACCACCGCCACCAGGGTGCCTTGGAAGCAGAGGATCGTGGCCAGGATCCCCACGAACAGCGTCGCGACCCAGGGGGAGCCGTGGCGGGAGCTCACCTTGCTGAACCAGGAGCTGATCGGTTCGGGCCAGGCCCGGTCCCGCCCGCTCGCCCAGACGATGCGGGCGAACTGCAGGGTGATGGCGATGGAGGCGTTGAAGATGGCCAGCAGGGCGCCGATGGTGATGATGGTCTCGAACTTGGAGCCGAAGGCGGCGCCCGCCACGTAGGTGAAGGGGGTTCCCGAGTGGAGGAAGCCTTCCACGCTGGGGGCGGCGAAGATCACCGCGATGAAGGGGACCAGCTCGAACACGATACCCACCAGGGCGGCGGTGACCACCGCCCGCCCTACCTCGCGAGCCGAGCCCAGCACTTCCTCCGCGAAGTTGATGCCGCTGTCGTAGCCGTTCACTGAGAACAGCGAGGTGGCGATGGCCGCCAGCACCGCTCCGCCGGCGATGCCCACCAGCGCGCCGTGGCTCCCGAGTGCCACGGGGTGGATGGCGATGGACAGTGACTGGTGAAGGTGGGTGAAGCCGGCCACGGTGATGGCGGTCACCACCACCAGCTCGATGGCCAGGAAGACCGCGGTCAGCCAGGCGTTGAGCCGGATCTTGAGCAGGCAGATCCCGGTCACCACCAGCATGCCGAGCCCGGAGATGGCGTTCTCCGGCAGCGACGGGAGCAGGGAGTGAATGTAGGTGCCGATCCCGATGGCGATGCTGGCCGGGAGGAAGACCGCCTGACCCATGTAGTCGACCATGGCGATGAACCCCAGGGGCCGGCCGAGGACCCGGGTCACGATGGAGAACAGACCGCCGGCCACGGGGAACATCGACCCCAGCTCCCCCATGCAGAGAGCCACGTTGACGGCGATGAAACAGCCCAGGATGAAGGGAAGAAGGGAGCCCGTCCCAGCGACCGCGATCACCGCTGTGGCCACCACCAGGATGGAGGCGGTGGGGGTGATGTCGGAGAGCACCAGCGCGATGTGCCCCAGCGGGCTGACCGAGCGGTGCAACTCCTGCTGGTATCCCAGCGCCTTCAGGGTGTCCTCACCGGTGGACATGATTGGCACCTCCCTAACCTCTGCGCCCCCCACGCGGCGGCGATGGCGCAGAGCCTGGCAGCGGGGGGAGGCGGCGTCAATCAGCACTCTGTATTGACGGGCTGCCTATTCTTTACGGAATGTCACTCCCCTCGGTGAGCGCGATCCTTCGCCTTCCAGCGCTGGTCCGGGCCGCCCCGGAGGTGGCCGCCGGGGCCGACCACTTGAGCAATGAGGTGCGCTGGGTGCACGTCAGCGAGCTGGGAGACATCTCTCGGCTCCTTAGGGGTGGCGAGCTCCTGCTCACCACCGGCATCGCCCTGGACCTCTCCCCGCAGGGGCTCCAACGGTATGTTGAGAGCCTGGCAGCGCGCCGCGTCTCGGGGTTGGTGGTGGAGTCCGGTCGAAGGCTGGAGGAGGCGCCGCCCGCGATGGTCGGTGCCGCCGAGCGCCAAGGACTGCCGCTGGTGGTGCTGCGCAGGGAGGCGCGGTTTGTGGAGATCACGGAGCAGGCCCACGCCTTCATCATCGATTCGCAGGTCACCGAGCTGAGGTTCCGCCAGGAGATCCACGAAGCTTTCACCGAGATGGCCGTGGAGGGAGCGGATGCCCAGGCCATCGTAGGCTACGCAGCTCGGGCCGCGCGCCGGCCGATTCTGCTCAGCACGGTGGGCGGGGCGGTGGTGCACCTGGAGGCGGGCGCTTGGGATCCCCGCCAGGTGCTGGACGAGTGGCATTCCGCCGCCCATCTCCACCGCTTCACGGGACAGACAGAGCTCCTGGACGGCCGCCCGTCGTGGCTGGTCTGCCCCGTGAGGGCGAGGGGAGAGGTCTGGGGAGAGCTGGTATTGCGCGAGCCCGGAGGCCTCGGTGCCGGGCGCAGCCGGATCGTCCTGGAGCGGGCCGCCGGGGCCCTGGCCCTGAACCGGCTGGTGGAGCGCGAGAGGCTGAGCCTCGAGCTTCAGGCCAGGCGATCGCTGCTGGACGACCTGCTGAAGGGCGCCAGTGCGGCAGCCGGAGTAGCAGAGCGGGCGGCCGCCCTCGGCTTCCCCCTCACCGGGACTGTCCTGGTGGGAGGGGAGGTCCGCTGGGGAGGACCGGAAGCGCCGAGGAACGGACCTCGGGCCGAGGTCAGAGCCGGCGACCTCGGGCGGCAGGTGGCGGCGGCCGCCGGAGAGACCAGGGACCACGTGCTGGCCGCGCCGCGCCCGGATGGCCGGGTGCAGCTCCTGCTCAGCCTGCTGGGACCGGGATCGGTGGAGCAGCGCCTTGGCCACCTGGCCAGCGCCATCCACGCCCGTGTCGCCGCCCGGGCGCTCGGCGAAGTCCTGGTCGCCTTCGGCGGCGAAGTTCGGGACCTGCACTACGCGCGGTGGTCTCTAGAGGAGGCCGGACAGGTGCTGGACGCCCTTCCGGGGCCCGAGGGCAAAATCTATTACCGGGCCCCCGACATCAGGCTCCGAGGGCTGCTCCGCCTGCTCCGCCAGGACGAGCGATTGATCTCTTTCGCCGAGCGCGAGCTGCGCCCCCTGCTGGAGGCGGACCGGCGTCAGCGGTCCGACCTCCTGAAGGTGCTGGGCACCTACATCTCCCACCTGGGCAACAAGGCGGAGACGGCGGCGGCGCTCGGAATGAGTCGCCCCACCCTCTATGCCCGCCTGCGCCAAATCGAGGCCCTCCTGGCGGTGGATCTGACCGACGGCGAGGCGCTGGCGTCTCTGCAGGTGGCGCTCTTGGCGCGCCAGACGGCCAGGGCCGTGCCACTGGGGTGATCGGAGTCGTCGCCGAGGATCTCCGGGGCCGCGCCGGTATCCTCAGCCGGTGGCATTTCCGCAGTTCTCGGGAAAACAGGATCTCACACCCTACCTCAGCCCCGATCAGTGGGTCACCTACCTCCGGATGGCCCACGGCTGGGAAGGGCTTCCCCAGCTGCGCGGAGTGGTCCTCACCTTCAGCCCTGGCCTCTTCGACCGGATTGCCGCTGGGCCGGGGTGGCGCGAGCTCGAGTCGCCCCTCACCAGCTCCCACAGCTTCTATCTACTCGGGGCCGGTGTCGACGCCGTCGGGCTGCTGGGCCGCTTCGGGATTGGGGCTCCGGCCGCCGCCAACCGGCTGGAGGACCTGGCGGCGGAAGGGATAAGGCGGTTCATCGCCATCGGTCTCGCCGGGGCCCTGCAACCTGAGATGGGAATCGGGGACCTGGTGGTGTGCACCGAGGCGGTCCGCGACGACGGGGTGTCCCACCACTACCTGCCGGCAACGGCCCCGGCCCTGCCCAGCCCGGGCCTCACGGACCGGCTGGCCGGAGAGCTGGCCCGGGCCCAGAGGCCGCTGCACCGCGGGCCCACCTGGACCATCGACGCCCCCTACCGTGAGACCGTGGAGGAGCTCCAACACTATCGGGAGCTGGGAGTGCTGACCGTGGAGATGGAGGCGGCGGCGCTGGCGGCGGTGGCGGAGGTCCGGGGGGTGGAGTTCGCGGCCGCCTTCACCGTGAGTGACTCTCTGGCCGGAGCCACCTGGAGCCCCCACTTCGCGGATCCCATCGTGGCCTCGGGACTTAACCTGCTCGCCGAGGCGGCGGTGCGGGCCCTGCGGGCCGGTCCGGCCCGCCACAGGAACTCCTAAGCCCTCCAGCGAGCGCCGGCAGCCCCGCTCGCGCTGCCGAGACGGGCCTGCCCTCCCCATCTCGGCGGCTGGGGCCAGGCTCGGTGGAGGCTGAGGGCAGGCTTAGAAGTGGCCCGGGGGCCTTCCATCCTCCCGCCACGGGGTCGACAATGGCTGAAGCGGCACGGGGATCTGAGAGGGGAAGGCAGGTCCAGCGGCCCAATCCGTTGGCAACAGGAGCGACAGCATGGCTTTAGTAGTTCTGGCCTGTGAGGAGCGCTTCCGGGAGGCGCTGGAGCCGCTGGTCGAGGAGGCCGGCTACCTCCTTCTCGATCCCGCAGCCGGTTCCACCGCAGTGCTCGGAGGGGCAGACTATCTCCCCCGCCCAGACACGGCGGTGGTCGTCAGTGAGGTCTCGGGGCAGTCATGGGTTCACGCCTTCGACAGCTCCGATGTCCGCTACTGGCTTGTCAACGTAGGGACCCCGACCCACCCCGGCTATCGGCCACCGGCTCGCCAGCCCCACCGCCGGCTGCTGGGTGTGGGGCCCAACGACCGGGCCTACCTCGCCCAGCTGCTGGATGACTGGCGGGACCGGGAAGTGGTCCGGGTCGACTGCTTCACCTTCGGCTACCGAGACGGGATGCCGGCGGAGGCGGACTGGGTCGTGGACACCCGGTTCCTGGACAGCCCGTACTGGGTGCCTGAGATGCGAGACCTGCCGGGAAGCGACCCGCGGGTTCGCGCGCGCCTGATGGCCCAGCCGGGGGCCCTTGAGCTGATCGACTCGTTCCTGCCCATGTTCCTGAACCTTCTCCCCCTGTACCGTGCCCAGCGCCGCTCAGTGCTTCGCCTGGCGGTTGGCTGCACCGGTGGCAAGCACCGCTCGGTGGCGATGGCCAGCGAGATCGTGGACCGGATCAACAAGACGGGACTGGCGACGGCCACCAAGCTGGAGCGTCCTCCCCTCCACGTGCCCCAGCTGCCCGACTGACAGCGACGTCGACTCGACCCGAATGCTCCGCCCCGGAAGGCTGCGCCCCAGCGCCGGGCCGGCGTCCGGGACCGACATGAGGAGGAGGGGCCAGCCGGACTGGTGTCGCCGTGCCCCTCGGGGACCCGTGTAGGGCGAAGAGCCCTCGGGACGGGGTGGGCGCCGCCCAGTCGACGGCAGGGTGGGCGGACCCCTATGTCCAGGCCGTGGGCCGACCTGTGATGCCCGCGGGACATATCCGGCCGCCGCCATGACACCCTCCCGGGGGGAGATGGAGGGATGCGGGCACCAGGTGGTCGCCGCCCCCCCCGGCGGCTGGCCTACGGGGAATCATCGGGTGGACACCCTGCCCATCGCCGCCGAGCGCTCAGTCGGTTGTCTCCCCGCAGGTCCCGTTGGCCACCCCGCCGGTCATCGAGGATGCGAGGTCGGAGGCGGCCAGCACCGCGAGGTTGGCGATCTCACGCAGGAGCGGCAGGCGCTGGAGCAGGGTTCGATCCGCGATGCGCGCTGTGAAGGCCTCGCGGGAGATGCCCTCCTCCTCGGCCAGGGCCGTGAGGGCGCCATCGACCCCCGGCGCGTCGGGCGACCCGGCGGACCGGATGCACACGGCGCGGACACCCTGGGGCCCGTAGTCGGCCGCGATCTGACGGCACAGCGCCTCAATGGCGGCCCCGGCGACGGAGAAGCTGCCCTGATGGGCCAGAGGCCGGCGACAGGGGCTGGCGGTGATCCCGAGCACGACTCCCCGGTGGCGCTGCGCCATCCGCCGTGCGGCTCCCACTCCGGTGAGGAAGTTGGCACGCAGCGCCTCCGCGATCCCCCTCTCGAAGTCGTGCGCGGGGATGTCGTGAAGGGGCCCTCCCAGGAAGTAGGCAGCGCTGATCGCGTTGAACGACACATCGATGCCGCCGTGCTCGGCTACCACCCCATCGAGGTGCCCTTCGACATCGGCCTCGACGAGGGCGTCGAGCCGGACGGCCTCGGCGCTGAGGCCGCGCTCGGTGAGCGGTTGCACCACCAGGTCGAGCGCGGCCGGAGAACGCCCGGCGACGATGACATGCGCCCCCTGTTCGGCGAAAGCCCTGGCGACCGCGCCTCCGACGGCTCCGCCCCCACCGTATACGACCGCGATCCGGTCATCCAACAGCATTTCCCAACCTCCGCTAAGCCCAGCCGCCCGGCGGATGATAGCCATGAACCCCCAGGGCGCGCCCAGCAGGCCCACCGGCTCCGGGCAGAGCCCTGAGCTACTCTCCGTGGAGCGGGAGACGGGGGTCGAACCCGCGACCTTCTCCTTGGCAAGGAGACGCTCTACCACTGAGCCACTCCCGCGGCCAGGTCGAGGATAGCAGACGCCTCACCGCGCCAGCGCCACGATGGAAAGGGCTGCGGCGAGGCCCAGCGGCCCGGCCAACCATCCGGCGGCCCAGAAGTCCCTGGAGCGCACGGAAGCTTCGCCGCCGCCAGGGGCGAGGATTATCAAGGTGGAGAGGGAACCGCTGGGGGCCAGATTGGCCCCCAGGTCGGCACCCGCGATGAGCGGGACACCGAGCCGGCGGAGCTCCCCCACGGCCCCCAGCCCGGCCATGCCCAGGAAGGCCGCCGGAAGGTTGTTGGCCATGGCACTCGCGCCCGCGGTCGCCAACCCCACTCTGACCTGCGCCCCGAAGCCCCCGGCGCCCACCAGCTGGTGGGCCAGCTCGGCGAGCGGCCCGGCTGACTCCAGCCCCGCACCGAGGACGGCGAGCCCGGCCACCAGAGGGAGCAGCGACCACCTGCCGGCCAGGACGGCCCGCAGGGGTGACACCCCACCCCTGGCCCACCCGATCAGCACTGCCACCGCCCCCCCGACGAACGTCGGGGGCCCCAGCGGCAGCCCGATGCCCCCAATCCAGAGGTCCACCGCAAGCAGGACCCCCAGGACCGCGCCGAGGGCGACCAGCTTGCCCGGGTCTCTCGCCGAACCTGGGACCGCAGTGCCTGAGGCCCGGGCAGGCAGGCGCCGGGTGAGCAACCAGCTCAGCGCCAGCCCGACGAGGGTCACCGCGAGCAGGGCGGCCGGGGTGACCTGAAGCAGGTAGGAGGAGAGCGGGATATGATCCCGCTCGAGAACCAACAGGTTCACCGGGTTGCTGACCGGGAGGATCAGGGAGGCGGCGTTGGCCATGACCGCGATCCCGACCACGAACCGGACCGAGGAGAGCCCGCGCCCGGCCGCCCGCCGGGCGACGATGGGCGCCACCAGAAGGGCGGCGGCGTCGTTGGAGAAGAGTGCCGTGACCGCGGCGGTGACCACCAGGGACCCCACCATGAGTCGACGGGGGCTGGTGCCCGACCACCCCTCCACGCGGTCCAGCAGCCACTCGGTGGCCCCGGCCTCGGCCAGCGCCACCGTGAGGAGCACCAGCCCGGCGAAGAACAGGAGCACCTCCCAGGTGCCCCCCACCGCGGCGAGAGCCGCGGAGACCGGCACCAGCCCGGTCGCCAGGGCGACGGCGGCACCGCCCCCCGCCCACCACCCGCCACCGAGGCCGAGAGGGCGTACCAGGGTGGCCACGCACACCCCGGCAAAGATGGCGCCCAGCATCACAACGCTTAACATAGTTGTGGAAAGGATAGCGCATTAGCAAACGCGTCATGGAGCCGTGCCTTGCCATCTATGCGTCAGGGTGTTGACCGCGACGACCAGGACCCGCAGCGGCTGATCGCCGACGCCAGCCGAGAAATCGGCGTCAGCGCGCGAGTCCTGCGCTACTGGGAGCAGCTTGGGGTGGTGCGCCCGTCCCGGGATCCGAGGGGCCGGCGCCACTTCAGTCGTCACGACCTCCTGGCCATGGCGCTCATCCAGGAGCTCCTGGGGTCCACCGGGGCCTCGATATCAGACCTGAGGCTACTCCGGGAGATGGCCGAGCGAGAGGTCGAGGCAGCGCTCCGCGACCCCCTCACCCGCCTGCGCTTGCTGTTTCAGCGTCAGGCGGCGGAGCCCCACTTCCACCGCCTCATCGCGGAGCGTCTCCCTCCTCCGCCGACCAGGGACCAGGGACCTCCGCTACCCCACCGCGGTGAGCCGCCGCTCCCGCCTCCCCCTGTCAGGCCCCCGGAGGGCTAGCCAGGCCTGGTAGGACGCCCCTCCCGGGAGCCACGCCGCCCAGGGGCGGTCAACACCCGGACCGGGCCGCTGCGGGAGGCCTCCCACCCTACCCTCAAGTCGCCAGATCCGCCGGGCGAAGCGCTGGTCCCACCCTACCGGTGTCTCGCGAAAGGCCCACTTCGCCAGCTCCAACGCGGACGCCGGGTCGGCCTGCCGGTGTTCGAGGTCCACGCACATCGCCTCGGCGGCCTCGGGGTCGTGCCACCTCTCCCAAATCGAAGTCCAGGCGGCGTAGGCCTCCGTCGGCCGGTTCTGCCGGCGCAGCAGCCGGGCCCGTCGGAGGGCGCCCGCCCGATCCAGTGGCGCTGGCGACAGCTCCTCGGCCCGGCGGTAGCTGACGTGCGCCTTCTCCAGATGTCCCCGGGCCTCGGCGAAACGCCCCAGGCTCAGCCAATCGGTGGGATCCGGATCGTCCACCCCCAAGTGCCGGACCACGTGGTCCAGCAGGCGGAGGAGGGAGATCACGTCCTCGCGGTTGTGGCGCACCACGGCGGCCAGCGGCAAGGCATCGCCACTGCGGAGGAACTGCCAGAAGCGCTCGGGAGCTTCCCGGCCAGGGAGGTCGCCCTCCCGCTTCAAGTGCAGCAGCTCCACTTCGGCAGCCCTGAGGGTGCAGCGCTCCAGGCGATGCCGGAAGAGGCGCCGCACAACCGGGAGGAGATCAAGGTGGGGCGTCGCCGGCCAGGCCCGATCCACCCCGGACATCACCATCCGGGAGCGGAGCAGGGGCAGATCGTAGCTGCCCCCGTTGTAGGTGACCAGCAGCTCCGCAGCCTTCAGCTGGTGGAGCGCCGCCTCCACCAGCCGTTCCTCCCCTCCGAGCTGCGGCAGAAGCCACTGCTCCAGGTGGAGGAGGGAGCCCTCCAGCCACCCCCAGCCGTACAGGAAGGGCACGGTCCCAGCTCCCCGCTGCAGGCCAGTGGTCTCGAGATCGAAGAGGAGCAGCCGGGCCCCTTCCGGAGGCACGGCGGCGGACACTGCTCCCAGCCGGGAGAACTCGAACGCCCCCGGGCTGAGCCCCAGTTCAGAGAGCTGGATGTCGTCCCGAAGGACGAATATCTCGCGCTCGTCATCCCAGGCGAAGCCGAGATCGCGGATTCCCACAGCCCCTTCTTCCGGCACCATCGTCGGATGAGGGCCGCGGCCGGGGCGACGGGGCTCCAGCGGCAACCGGCCGTCACCCTGCAGAGCGGCTAGCTTGAGTCGAAGTGGCTGGGTCACCACCCGGCCTCCTCCAGCAGCCGCAGGGTGAGCCCCTTGGCACCCTGCTCCAGACCGGCTATGGGGCCGACGCAGGCGGGACACCCACCGGCGCAGTCGCATTCCCTCAGCAGGCTGGTGGCGGCCTCCAGCAGCTCCTCATGCAGGTCGAAGAGTTTGGCGCTGAGCCCCACCCCCCCGGGATGGGAGTCGTAGATGAACACCGCAGCGCCATCGGATTCCGACGGCGGTTCCGCGGACTGCCCCCCCTGGCCGGGGCCCACCGTGAACTCCGCGGGAGCCGTCGCCCGGCGAGCCCCCGGGACGGACCCCAGCGCGGCGCGGACCTCGGTAACGACCCCGAGGTCCCGGTGGTCGCACATCGCCAAAAGGCAGGCGGCCTGGCCCAGGAGGTGGCCGAACCCCTCTATCCCCATCTCCAAGCCGGGCCAGGCCGGCCCGAGCCGCAGGGAGCACCAGTAAGCGTTGGTCTGCAGGTCGCGCTCCGGCACCCGGATCGGTCCGGCCCCAACGGTCTCATGGGTGAGCAGCCGGATCTTGCGGTACATGGCCGCCAGCACGCTCACCCTCACCTCGCCATGCGACCTGGAGGTGGCCCGGCCAGGATCCATCAGGGGGCCCGCCATCCGCTCCAGCACCTGGAGTCCGACCCGCAGGTCGGCGTCGGTGTAGTAGTCGACGGAGACGGGGTGGACGTAGGCGCGGTGCTCCTCCCAGTCCAGCCTCTCGACGTGGTACTGACGGCCCTGGTGCATGTAGATGGCGTCGTCGTGGACCAGCATGGGCGCGGACCACTCGTCCAGCTCCCCCACCACCCGGGCCCCGGTCCCCGACTGCCCGAGAGAACTCCCCGAGCGCTGCCCCTGGGGCCCCTGAGATGGCCCGGCTGCCGCCCCCGAGGTGTCGATGATCACCACGTTGCTGCTGGAGGCGGTCCTGAGGCTGATCGCCTCGGCTGGGAAGGCGTCCGCCGTCCAATGCCAGCTGCCGCTTCCCAGGTGCACCAGCCCATCCTCCGCCAGCAGCTGGAGAAGGCCAGAGACGTCCGCGGTGCCAAAGGCCTCCCCGTCCCGCATCGGCAGCTCGAAAACCGCCGCCTGAAGGTGTCCGGCGAGCACCAGCAGATTGTCCGGGTCGATCACCGCACGCTCCGGAGCACGGTCCAGGAGGTACTCCGGGTGGTGGGCGATGAACTGGTCGAGCGGGCCGCCCCCGGTGATCAGCAGGTGGAGAGCGTCCGCGGCGCGGCGGCCGGCCCGCCCGAGCCGCTGCCAGCAGCTGGAGATGGTGCCGGGAAACCCCACCAGGACCGCCGCGTCCAGTTGACCGATGTCCACCCCGAGCTCCAAGGCGCTGGTGGCGACCACGCAGCGCACCGCTCCGGAGCGCAGGCCGGCTTCGATGGCACGCCGCTCCAGCGGAAGGTAGCCCCCACGATAGGCTCGCACCCGCGGCCCCGCGGCACCTGAGTCCGACGGGATCTCACTCCCCAGGTAGTTCACCAGGAGCTCCACTTGGAGGCGGGTCTGGCTGAAGACGATGGTCTGGGCACCCGACTCGACCAGCTTGGGCACCAGCCGGCGCGCCTCCAGGCTGGCGCTCCGGCGAATCCCCAGGCTCTGGTCCACCAGGGGCGGGTTCAGCACCACCAACCGGCGCCGAGGGGTGGGGGCCCCGCTCTGCGACACCAGGCGCACTGGACGGCCGAGGAGCTGGGCCGCCAGCTCGCCAGGGTTGGCAATGGTCGCCGAAGTGCACATGAATCGGGGGCTCGACCCGTAGAAGCTCGCGATCCGACCCAGGCGGCGCAGCACGTTGGCCACGTGACTGCCGAAGACCCCGCGGTAGGTGTGCAGCTCGTCGAGCACCACGTAGCGAAGCCCGGAGAAGAGCCGGACCCAACTGGTGTGGTTGGGCAGGATCCCGGTGTGCAGCATGTCGGGATTGGTCAGAACCACCTGTCCCGCCTGCCGCAAGGCCGCCCGCGCCCCCGGAGGGGTGTCGCCGTCGTAGGTGAAGGTTCGAAGGTCCATCCCCGCCGACTCCGACAGCGACCGGACCGCCTGGAACTGGTCCTGGGCCAGGGCCTTGGTCGGGTAGAGGAGGATGGAGGTGGCGTCAGGGTCCCGGGCCACAGCGTCCAGAACGGGAAGCAGGTAGCAGAGCGACTTGCCCGAGGCGGTGGGAGTGACTACCGCCACGTCTTCCCCGGCGAGGGCTGCCGCGACCGCCTCCGCCTGGTGGCTGTAGAGCTCGGTGATCCCCCGCGCGGTCAGCGCCTCCCGGATCGACTCATGGAGGGTCTGAGGGAACGGCTCGGAGCGCCCGGGCTGGGGAGGCAGCTCCCTGTCCAGGACGATCAGCTCCTGGATCCTGGGGTCGTCCAGGACCGCATCCCAGATCTGAGGGATCGGCTCGGGGATCGCGGTCACCCGGTATCCGGCGCTCATCGAACAAATGTACCACGACCCGCGGGGAACAACAACCGCACGGGGGGATGAGGAGGGCGGTCAGCCGGCCCCGCTCAGCGCCCCCAGGTCAGCGGGTCGAGCGCAGCTCCAGGGCGAGGTCGGCGCGGTCGGTAATCACCCCGGAGACCCTGGGGTCGTGGAGGAGTCGTCGGAGCTGGGTCGGCTGGTTCACAGTCCAGACCAGGACCTGGAGGCCGGAGTGGGCAGCTCCATCCAGCACCCTGCGCCGGGCGCGGTGGCGCTCGATCACCAGATGGGTGGCTCCACAGGCGAGGGCCTGCCGGACCACGCCGGGGAGCGCTCGCCCACTGACCCCCAGGGCACCCCGTACCAGCCCGGTCGGGCACTCCGGCAGGACCCGGGCCAAGGTCTCGATCTCGGACTCGAGGAAGGAGCTCACCAGGATCTCGTGGGGTGACGAGAGGCTCCTGATGACCCCAGCCACCTCTGCCGCCAGCCCGGGATCCTTCAGCTCCAGGTTGAGGCCGAGGCGGCCCCGCGCCAACTTCAGCGCAGTGCCCAATTCCACGGGCTCCGGTGTCCCCGTCGAGGTGGGTGTGGGACCCAAGGCTCCCCTGCTTCCGGGCTGGGGGTCGTGGGCCAGGACCAGGCGGCCGCTCGAATCTCGGCGGACGTCGACCTCCGCCGCGTCGGCGCCGGCGGCGATGGCCGCGGCGATCGACCGCAGGGTGTTCTCAGGTGCCGGGCCGACCAGGCCACGGTGGGCCACCACCAGCGGCCCAGCTC
>JAJZGN010000158.1 GCA_021798435.1 bacterium
CTCGACCACCTCTCCGTGGCCGACCGGGCCACCATCTCCAACATGGCGCCGGAGTACGGGGCCACCGCGTCGCTCTTCCCGGTTGACCAGGCGGTCCTGGACTACCTGCTGACCACCGGGAGAAGTCCGGAGCAGGTCGACCTGGTGGAGCGCTACACCAAGGAACAGGGGCTCTTCAGGTTCACCGGCGCCGAGAGTCCGGACTTCACAGAGCGGCTGGAGCTCGACCTGGGCTCGATCGAACCCAGCGTGGCCGGGCCCCGGCGCCCCCAGGATCGGGTGCCTCTGGGTCAGATCGACGAGAGCTTCCGCGTGGCCTTCCCTCCGGCCAGCCCTCTGCCCTTCACCCCCGGGCGGCCGGCGCTGGAGGACGGGTCGGTGGTGATCGCCGCCATCACCTCCTGCACCAACACCTCGAACCCCAGCGTGATGGTCGCGGCAGGGCTCTTGGCCCGGAGGGCCAGGGAGAGGGGGATCGTCCCTCCCAAGTTCGTCAAGACCAGCATGGCCCCGGGATCCCGGGTGGTCACGGACTACCTGCGCCGGGCCGGCCTGCTCCAGGAGCTGGAGGCGGTCGGGTTCGACGTGGTCGGCTATGGCTGCACCACCTGCATCGGCAACAGCGGGCCCCTCCCCGAGTCCGTGGCGGCCGAGGTGAGCGAGCGCAACCTCAGCGTGGCCGCGGTGCTGAGCGGCAACCGCAACTTCGAGGGGCGCATTCATCCCCAGGTCCGGGCCGCGTACCTGGCCTCCCCGCCGCTGGTCGTGGCCTTCGCCCTGGCCGGGACAGTTCGCCGCGACCTCGCCTCCGAGCCGCTGGGCCTGGACCGCGAGGGCCGGCCGGTTTACCTGAGGGAGCTCTGGCCTCCCTCGGAGGAGGTGGCGAGGGTGGTCGCCGACGCCGTCCGGCCGGAGTTCTTCCACGACGAGTACGAGCGGATCTTCCAAGGCGATGAGCGGTGGCGGGCGCTGGACAGCCCCACCGGGCCGGTGTTCCGGTGGGACGATGACTCCACCTACGTTCGGGAGGTGCCTCTCTTCGCCGGCGCCACGGTGTCATCCAGCCCGGTGCCGGACATCAGGGGAGCCAGAGTCTTGGCCCTCCTGGGAGACTCCATCACGACCGACCACATCTCGCCGGCGGGATCGATCTCCGCCAGCAGCCCAGCGGGGCTCTATCTCCAGAGCCTCGGGGTGGAGCCCGCGGACTTCAACAGCTACGGCTCCCGGAGGGGCAACCACGAGGTGATGATCCGGGGCACCTTCGCCAACCTAAGGCTGCGCAACCGGCTGGCGGGCGACCGGGAGGGAGGCTTCACCCGCCATCTCCCGGATGGCGATCTGACCACCATCTTCGAGGCTGCGGAGCGGTACCGGGCCGAGGGGGTGCCGCTGCTGGTCATCGGCGGCAAGGAGTACGGATCGGGGAGCTCCAGGGACTGGGCCGCCAAGGGCACCCGGCTGCTGGGGATCAGGGCCGTCCTGGCCGAGAGCTTCGAGCGCATTCACCGGAGCAACCTGGTCGGGATGGGGGTGCTGCCGCTCCAGTTCCTCCCTGGGGAGTCCGCGGCCTCATTGGGGCTGGATGGCAGCGAGGGCTACTCGCTGGAGGGCTTGGACCGGGGCCTGGCTCCGAGCGCCCACCTGAAGCTCGTCGTGTCGGCCCCAGAGGGTGCGCGGCGGGAGGTGGAGGTCGTGGCGAGGGTGGACAATCAGGCTGAGATCGCCTACCTGCGCCATGGCGGGGTGCTGCCCTTTGTTCTTGGTCAGTTCCTCCAGAGCTAGCGCCCCTTGCAGCTCCATCAGGCGTCGCCCGCGCGCCGGGTCCTAAGCGGGCAGGGCGCCCTCCAGGAGCTGGCTGCCGAGGTCTCCCGCGGTGGGGGCAGCCGGGTGGTGCTGGTCACCTCCGCCACCCTGAGAGCGCAGACCACCTTGGTGGATCAGGTGGTGGCAGAGCTCGAGGGACACCACCTGGCCACCTTCAGCGAGGTCGGCGAGCACACCCCGCTCTCGGCCGTTTCCCAGCTCCAGGATCTCCTGGAGCAGACCGCTGCGGACTGCGTGGTCAGCTTCGGCGGAGGCAGCGTCATTGACGGGGTGAAGGCTGCCGTCCACCAGCGGGGCGCGGACCGAATCCTCCACGTGGCCGTACCCACCACCCTCTCCGGGGCGGAGTTCACCCCCACCGCCGGGGTCACCGAGGACGAGACCCGGCTGAAGCGGGGGTTGCGGGACCCGGCGGCAGCGCCAGCGATCGTGCTGCTGGACCCGGAGGTCACCCTGGCCACCCCGGAGAGGCTCTGGCTCTCCTCGGGGATCCGGGCTCTCGACCACGCGGTGGAGACGCAATGGGCGCCGGAGGGCGATCCCCTGGCGGGCCTCTTGGTCCGAGCCGCGATCCCCAAGCTGATGGCAGCCCTGCGCGAATGCCGGAGGGATCCCGAGGACCTGGTCGCTAGGTATGAGGCCCAACTCGGTGCCTGGTGGGCGGCGACGGGACTGGCGGGCTCCACGATGGGCCCGAGCCACCAGCTGGGACGGCTGCTGGGAGCCACCTTCCAGGTGCCGCACGGCATCACCTCCTGCGTCTTCCTGCCCGCGACCCTCGAATGGCAGCTGGACCGTGACCCCTCACTGGTGGCGGTTCTATGCGGGCCGTTCGGGGTCGGGTCGCCGGAGGAGGTTGTCTTTGCCTGCCGCCAGTTCATCGCCGGACTCGGACTGCCTACCGACCTCGCCGGAGCCGGGCTCGACCAAGGAACCCGAGTTCGCTTCCTTGAGATGGTCCCCCCAGAGTGGCATCCGATCGTGGAGCGGGTCGGCCGGGGCTGACCTCAATCTCAAACTGCTGCCGCCGGGGCCCTTGCCCGCGGGGGCCGGGGGCGAGACACCCGGGTGGATAAGGCGGAGCCCAGAAGGATCAGGGCGAATCCGACCCCCATCCCCAGGCGGAAGGGCTCGCCCAGGATCCACACCCCGAGGATCACCGCCACGGCCGGGTTCAGGTAGGTCACCACGGTGGCGCGCACCGCCCCCACCTCGGCGATCAGGGCGAACATCAGCAGGAACGCCAGGGCCGTGCACACCACCCCCAGGGTGAGGATGGCGGCCAGGGCCCCCGGGGCCGGCATCCGAGCCGGGTGGAGGGCAACGAAGAAGGGCAGGTAGAGGACGGCGCAGACCGCCAGAGAGGCGGCCACCACCTGCAGGCTCGGGAGATCGGCCAGGCGCCGGGCGATGATCTGAGGGCCGGTGGCGTAACACACCACCACCACGGCCATCTCCGCTCCCGCAGCGGCCGTGAGCCCTCCCAGGTCCGATCCCAGGACCAGCGCCACTCCCAGAACACCCACCAGCAGCCCCGCCAGCTGGGGGGGGCCGAGCTGGTCCCGCCGCGCACCGCGGAGGGAGATCGCCGCCCCGACCAAAGGGACCGCTGCCACCAGGAGGCCGGAGAGGGAGCTGGTGATGCGCTGCTCGGCGGTGGAGAGCATCAGCCAGGGCACGGCGATCTCGATCGCCGTGTATGTCAGCACCCACCTCCAGCGCCGCAGCACCGCCGACATCTGGCCCCTGGAGAGCGCCACCGGCAACAGCAGCAGGGCCCCGATGGCGGTGCGGGCGAAGACCAGGGTGGCGGGGCTCACGGCCTCCACCGAGACCCGGATCAGGAGATAGGGAATGCCCCAGAGGATCCCCAGGGCCGCGAACAGCAGCACTCCTCGCCTGGTCACTTCGCACCCCCCATCGACTGGCAATCTCCGCCCTGGGACCAAGGCAGCCGGGGCCGAATGCGGTCCAGCCTGAGTCGCCCTCCCGGGCGATGATAGCAACCGCGAACCGATGTGCGATCCTGAAGGAAGCGCAGGCCTCGGCAGTCGCCCCGCCCGCAGCTTGGTTGGGGCTCCCAGGCCGCCACCCTCCGAGCTGGAAGGTCATGGCGCAGGTGCGCTGATGAGGGCATGAGCCAAGGGTCGCAGGAGAGCCCGGCCCGATCTAGACCGATCCGGACAGGCGTCCGGTCCTGTCCGAATGCGTCCGGCAGCTGTTCGAGGGAGGGCCCGCGGAGCCCGACCCGGCCCCCTCTCCGCGCCGGATCGCCCGCCCCGTCCTCCATCGGCTGACAGCCCTTGGGCCAACGACGGGAATCGGCACGGGCCGCGGCGATGCCCGGGACGCCCGCCGTACCCCCAGCAGGACTCGAACCTGCGCACCCGGCTCCGGAGGCCGGCGCTCTATCCACTGAGCTATGGGGGCGGCAAGTCGCCCTCGCCCACCGTGAGGGGGCGGCTAGGGGATAAGCCTACTCGTCCTCGTCACCAATCGTGAACATCAGGCCATCCTGCACGTCGTAAAGGGCGTCCATCCACTCGGCGATGGTGACGTCCTCCGGACGCAGCCGGGCCACCTGGTGGTTCTCCCGAGCCAGAAGCCGGCGGCACTGGGCCCGGAGTGGCGAGGGCACCACCACCTCCTCGGCGATGTTGAGCTGCTCCAGCTCGTTGAGCAGGCGGTCGATGAACAGGATCTTGTTGCGGCGGGCATCCCGCTCCCGCCGGCTCAGTTGGTCGACCTCGTAGAGCTTGGAGATCTCCTTGGAGGTCTCAGCGATGGTGGGCAAGCGTTCTCCCCGCGTTGAATTCAGCTGTCAATGGCTGCGGCCGAGGGCCGGCTTCCGCCTCACTTGGGGGCATCGTAGATGGCGGGCGCGGCGCCGTCAAGAGCGAACAGCCGCGATCCCCCGAGGAAGGTCAGCAGGCGTAGTCGGAGTCGTACGGCTTGGAGAACCACTGGGTGAGCTCGACCACCCCGCCGGTGAAGGAGGTCAGCTGGCAGTTGGAGATCGCTCCCGAGAGACTCCGTGCTCCGGGGATCCAGTCCG
>JAJZGN010000159.1 GCA_021798435.1 bacterium
CCTTCCCGCCCTTGGACCCGCCGACCAGGAGGTTCCCAGCCTCCGTGACCGTGGCGGTCGGGAAGACCCCCCCGGCTGGCAGGCTGCCCAGCTCCGCCCAGCCTGCCCCGGGCCGGTAGACGAACAGCGGCAGGGATGTGAGGGTGGTGGGGGGAGCCGGCTGCCCCATGCCCGCCTGGGGGCACAGCTGCGCCCAGACCGTGAGCGCCCCGGGAGAGGCGACACAGAGAGCACCGGAAGGGGCGCAGCTGATGGAGTCGTAGGTGGCGGGATGGACTCCGGATACAGGGGTCGCCGTCCAGGACGCCGCGGTGCTCAGGGAGCCTTGGATCGAGAGAAACTGGAGGCCGCCGCCTCCGAACTGGTATCCCAGGCCGAACACCCGGCCTCCCGCCAACAGCGCCGCGGCGGTCAGGTCGAAGTCAGGGTGAAGCACCGTCCAGGTCCCCGACTGGGAGGCACGGAAGGCCAGCAGGTTGCACCACGCGAAGAGCTGGCCGTAAGAGGAGCTGACCGCCACATAGCTGAAGGGAGGCCCGCCGGTGACCTGCGCCCCACCCCCGGCAGCCGTCTGCTGGCAGTTCGGATTGGCGGCGGGTGGTCGGGCGGGCGAGAACTCGACACTGGTCGGGACCCGGGGGGAGATCAGAGATCCGCAGCCGGACACCGCCAGCAAGGTGATCACTGCCGCCCCGACCAGAGCGGCCTCCCAAAGCCGGGGGCGGCCGGGAGTCGCCGTAAAGGGGCTGGCAATCACGTGCGCGCAACGGCGTGGATGGAGCCAGGGTTCCGCAGTTGCCGGTCGCCACCGCCCGCCTTCAGGGGGGTGTCGCTGCCCTGGTCCCCCTGAATCTGCAGGTGGCGGTCGGCTAGGTGGCCGATCTCGGCCCCGTCGAGCTGCCAAGTTTCACCCCGGAGCCGGGGGCTTGCCCTCCGGGCCAGGAGTGGTAGCCGGCCCGCTGGCTGCGCCAGCGCCAGAGTGGCATCCCGCGCGCCCCGACCCCGACCCCCTCGGGGTTGGCCGCTTCCCAACCCGCCAGCCGAGGAGCCCGGTCGCGGCCGGCCGGATCTGGGGCGGGTCCGCGATCGATCGGGCCCCGAACGGGTCGCCTAGTCTGGGACGTTGGCCTCCAACTCGTCCAGCCAGGCTCGGGCGGAGGCGTCGCTCGGGGCCCGCCAGTCGCCCCGCGGGGAGAGCGATCCGCCCGAACCCACCTTGGGTCCGTTGGGCAGGGCGGAGCGCTTGAACTGACTGGTGGCGAAGAAGCGCTCCAGGAAGACCCGCAACCACCCTTTGATCTCGGCGAGGTCGTAGGAGGTGCGGTGGGCCCCACCTCCGGTGTCGGGCCAATCTCCCACGGTCGGGTCGTGCCAGGCGTGGTGCGCGAGGAAAGCCACCCGGCTGGGGAGATACCCGTAGCGCAGCAGGTAGTAGAGGTGGAAGTCCTGCAGCTCGTAAGGCCCCACAACGTCCTCGGACCGCTGAGCTGGCAGCTCGGTCTGCCCGTCGCCGGACGGGACTAGTTCTGGAGAGATCTCGGTGGCCAGGATCGCGCGCAGGGCGTCCGAGGCCGCGGAGCCGAAGCTTTCGGTATCCGCCATCCACCCCACCAGATGGCGGATGAGGGTCTTGGGCACCGAGGCGTTCACGCTGTAGTGGGACATCTGGTCGCCCACCCCGTATGTGCACCACCCCAGCGCCAGCTCGCTGAGGTCGCCGGTCCCCACCACCAGCGCCTGGTGCTGGTTGGCAAGCCGGAAGAGGTGGGAGGTGCGTTCCCCTGCCTGGACGTTCTCGAAGGTGGTGTCGTAGACCGCCTCGCCGCGGGCGGCCGGGTGGCCCAGGTCGCGGAGCAGCTGCAGGCAGGAGGGGCGGATGTCGATCTCGGCGGCAGACACCCGGAGAGCGCCCATGAGGCGGTGGGCATTCTCCCTGGTCCGCTGGCTGGTGGCGAAACCCGGCATGGTGTAGGCGAGGATGTTGGTCCGCGGCCATCCCAGGCGGTCCATGCACTTGACCGCCACCGCCAGGGCGGCGGTGGAGTCCAGGCCCCCGGAGACCCCGATCACCAGCTTTTCCAGGCCCGTGGCCCGCAGCCTGGTCGACAACCCCTGGACCTGGATCTGGTGCACCTCAGCGCAGCGCTGGCTGCGCCTTTCGGGGTCGGCGGGGACGTAGGGGAAGCGGGCGATCCGCCGTTCCAGCGCCGCCGGGGATGGGGGAAAGGAGAGGGGCAGTTGGACGGTCCGCAGCGCGGCCACCTGGGCCAGGTGGTCCCGGCGCGCGTCGTGGAAGCTGGTGACCCGGAGCCGGTCGGCGGCGAGGCGACCAAGGTCCACGTCGGCGGTTATCAGCTGCTCGGCCGCTGCGAACCTCTCGGACTCCGCCAGGCGGTCGCCGTTCTCGTACACCATCGCCTGGCCGTCCCAGGCCAGGTCGGTCGTCGACTCACCCTCCCCGGCGGCCGTGTAGAGGTAGGCGGCGAGGCAGCGAGCGGACTGGGAGGCGCAGAGCAGCCGGCGATAGTCAGACTTGGCCACGAGGGCGTTGGAGGCCGAGACGTTGATCAGCAGTGTGGCCCCTCCGAGCGCGGCCAGGCTGCTGGGGGGGATCGGCACCCACAGGTCCTCGCACACCTCGACGTGGAAGGTGAGGCCCTCGATGCCGGATGCCTGGAACAGCAGGTCGGAGCCAAATGGGACGGTGGCACCGAGGAGCTGGAGTTCCGGCCGGGAAGAGTCCCTGGCCGCCCCGAACTGGCGCTCCTCGTAGAACTCCCGGTAGGAGGGAAGGTAGCTCTTGGGGGCGACGCCCGCCACCCGGCCGCCCTGGATCACCACGGCGCAGTTGAAGAGGATCCCCTCGGTCCGGATGGGGGCCCCCACCACGAGGGCGCAGTGCAGCTCGGAGGAGGCCTCAACGACCGCGCGCAGCCCTTCCTCCACGGCTCGGTTCAGCGCGTCCTGGTGAAAGAGGTCGTCGGCCGTGTAGGAGGAGAGGGCGAGCTCGGGGAAGGCCACCAGCACCGCACCTCGCTCCGAAGCCTGGCGGGCCAACGCCAAGATCCGCTCGGCGTTGGCGGCCGGGTCGGCGACACGCACCCTGGGGGTGGCCAGCGCCACCCGGGCGAACCCGTGGCGGTAGAGCGAGTGGAAATCGGTCACGGCTCGTCCCTCCGGTCCGGTGGGCCCGCCTGGGCGCCCTCTGCCATCGTACGATGCGTAGCTGCGCCGGGGGCAGAGGCGGGGTCACGTCAGGCGAGGGTCCGGGCGTTGCCTCCCACGTGCGCCGTGCTGGACGTCCTGATGTCGGAGAAGTAGGCCCGGCACACCCGGTCGATCAGCTCCGGTGAGAGTTCGGGCGGGACTCCGAGATAGCGGGCTGTCGCCACCAGCTGGCTGACGAGGTCGCGAGGGTGGCAGCCGCGCAGCGGCCGCCCGGTGGGATGGTAGTGGCGCTCCAGAAGGTAATCCACGGCGCGCGAGGAGTGGGCGAGGCCCTGGGTCCCGCACACCCGCTCGAAGATGAGGCGGAATTGATCTGCGCTCGGGTCGGGGACATGGGCCTTGTAGCGCACCCGGCGCAGGAAGGCCTCGTCGATCAGCTCCCCGGGATCCAGATTGGTGGAAAGCACCAGCATGGTGGCGTAGGGGACTGTCACCGTGGTCCCTGCCCGTGCCACGTTGAGGTAGTCGATGCCCGACTCCAGGGGCACGATGAGGCGGTTCAGGATCTGCCGGGGAGGGATCATCTGGCGGCCGAAGTCGTCCACGTGGAAGATGCCCCCGTTGGCCTTGAGCTGGAGGGGTGCTTCGTAGAAGCCGAGGCTCCGGTCGAAGGCCAGCTCCAGTTCGTTGCCTCGCAACTCGCCGCCGGCATGGATCACCGGCCGGTACACCAGAACCCATCTCTGGTCGTGGGTCAGGGGCGGGCCGGAGACCGGACGGTGGTGCACGGGGTCGAAGAGCCTGATCACCTCGCCGTGGACGTAGAGGGCGTGAGGGATGAAGATCGGATCCCCGAGTACCCCGGCGCAGGCCTCGGCGATGGAGCTCTTCCCGTTCCCGGGCGGCCCGTACAGGAAGAGGGCCTGGCGGCTGGTCAGGGCGGTGCCGAGGATGTCCACGAGCTCCCCCGGCACCACGAGGTGGCCCAAGGCCTGCCGCAACTGGTCCCGAGCCACCGTGGGCGCCTCGTCCACCAGGGAGCGAGCACTCTCCAGGTAGTCGTCGAGGTGGACAGGGGCGGGACCGGCGTACTGATTCAGCTCCAAGAGCTCCCGGGCCCGCTCTCGCCCGAGGCTGGTCACCAGGTATTGAAGGCTCTCAGCGAAGTCGGCGCCGTGCCCGGCGGTGCCGCGAATCCCGGTGGTCCCGCAGTACCCCTCCGAGGCGAGGAAGTTGAGAGCGTCGGAGGTGATCGACCAGGGCAGGCACGCCCGGGCCGCGATGTCGCGGCCGAGGATGTTGCCGTTGAAGTACATGATCTTGAGCACCAGCTCGGCCACGAAGGAGAACGGGAGTGCCAGCTCCTCCAGCGACCTCGGCGGCTCGGGGCGGAACCCCGGGATCCTGCCCGCACCATCGACCGCGAGGGCGTGCTCCGTCCTGTACCCTCCTGGCCGGGAGGCTCCGCGCTGACGCTCGCTGCTTCTGGGTTCCATTCAGTTCCTTCAGGTCAGGGTACCGGCCCGGCACCCGGGGGCGATGGCGGCGCCGTGACGGCCATGTCCACTGATAGGAACGCGCCCGTGAACCGGATCACCCAACCTTGGCGGGCCGCAGCCCGTGCATGGTACCCGCTGAGGCAGGCCGGCTACGATCCGGGCTGCGCCGATCCGCCGCCCGAACGGCC
>JAJZGN010000012.1 GCA_021798435.1 bacterium
CGCTCCGGAGGGTCAGGTTCTGGGCGGAAGTGTTGTTTGCCTGCACCGTAAAGATCACAACGGTATCGGGGGTTGCCAGCGCCCCTGCTCCGACCGTGTCCGGTGTCCGAAGTGCGCCGAGTTGGGTGCCGCCGCAGCCGGCCAGCGTCGCCATGAGTGCGCACGAGATCGCCGCTAGCCACCTCCAACTCACCATCTGGCCACCGCCAAGGCCAGGCCGAGCGCGGGCGCGCTCGTATAGAACCGGGGGCTCGTGGCGGGGGGCGCAGGGACCGAATGTAGTTCTGAGCCGATCCAGCTGCTGGGGCCGGAAGGGCCGCGAATCCCTGGGAGCGACCCACTCTGGCCAGGCTCTGCGGTTTTCCTGACCCAGGCACTAAAGCCGCCTCTTATCGAGACGGCGACTTCGTCCGGCCACCGTGGGGCCGTCGCTTGGCAGCTCCGGAGATCAAGGCAGGGTGGTGAGGGCAAGTTCGAGGTCGCGACGGTTGACAATGCGGTCGATCATGACACCAGGAGGGGCCGAGAGGTAGAGCATCCGCCAGTCGCCCACCCTCAGTCGGGACCATCCATGATGAGCAGCTGGGGCCCTGATATCGGCACTGGGATGCTCGTCGGCCAGGGCGCGCAATCCCTCGAGTAGCCCGAGCCGCTGCCCGTCAGGGACGAGATTGAGGTCGCCTTCCCCCCTGGCGGTGAGGGTCACCGTCCTCGGCAAGGCTCACGCCTCGGAGTCGAGCTCGGCAACCACCTCGTCCATCAGCCGGCCCCTCTGGCCCGTGGCCACTTCGGCTTCGGCCAGGCTCATCGAACGGACGTACTCCGGGGCATGGGCGAGAATGTGATCTAGCAACTCGTCTTCGTCGACCGCGATCAGGGCGGCGACGGGATGCTCCCGCCGCGTTACCAGGGTCGGCCGGCCAGTCCGAGCCACTAGCTCGACGACGGCGCTGGTGTTGTTAGCCAGGTCACGGATCCCAATCGTTGCCACTAGCTCAGCCCCATCCGTGAGGTACCGGCTGACGTAGGACATGAGCCAGCGACGGTTAGCGGCGCGCACGGTCCGGAGGCGGATGGTGGCGACTTCATCGGCCAACCTGAGACGCCCGTCGACGGGGCCTTGGGTCCCAGGAAACTAGAGGTTGCGCAGGTGCCCCAGCCGGCCAGCGTCAGGCAGCTCCCCCGTCCTGCCGAAGCTCGGCCGCACAGGAGGCCGCTAGCCCCGGGAGGTAGAAGTTTGCGGTCCCGATCTGGATCGCCCGGGCGCCCAGCTCGAGGAAGTCGCGGGCGTCATCGGTGCTGGCGATGCCCCCGATCCCGATCACGGGGATCGTGAGGGCGGCCACCAGCCTGGCCACCGCGGCCATCGCCAGTGGCTTGATGGCAGGCCCGCTGAGACCCGCCGTCCCGGTCCCCGGGAGGACCGGCTTCCCCCGGGCGCGAGACCACTTCATGCCGAGGTAGGTGTTCACCGCCGAGACCGCATCCGCCCCGCCGTCCTGGACAGCCCGTCCAATCTCGGCGATGTCGGTGACGTTGGGCGTCAGCTTCACGATCACCGCCTTTTCGGTGACCGCCCGGACGGCCCTGGTGCAGGCGGCCGCGGCGCGGGGGTCCACCCCCAGGTCGAGCCCGTGGGCGATGTTGGGGCAGGAGATGTTGAGCTCTATCCCCGCAACCTCGGGCACCCGGTCCAGCCGCCGGCACACGCGCACGTAGTCTTCGATCGTGGATCCGGCCACGTTGACGATCACCTTGGCGGCCCACCCCCGCCAGCGCGGCGCGTACTCGGTGGCCACCACCTCGACTCCGGGGTTCTGCAGCCCGATCGAGTTGAGCATCCCCGCCGGGACCTCGGCGATCCGGGGAGGCGCGTTGCCCGGGCGCGGCTCAATTGTCGTGCCCTTGGTGAAGATGGCTCCCAGCCCGGCGAGGTTGCCCATGCGCTCCGCTTCGAAGCCGTAGCCGAAGGTGCCGGAGGCCGCACCCACCGGGCTCTCGAGCGTGAGGCCCCGGCCGATCACCACCTCGCCACCCCCAGCCCTACTCAAGATGGGCGGGCTGCCGCCGCAGCGCCTCCCAGTCGACCTGGTCCGCCCCCAGGACCGGCCCCTGGCGGCAGCAGAGCCCGGGCACAGGAGCCCCCCGGAAGCGAAGGGGGATGGAGCAACCGAGGCAGGTTCCGAAGCCGCACCCCATGGGGGCCTCGATCGAGACCTCGACCAGCGCCTCCGGCCGAAGCCGGGCCGCCATCTCGGACACCGCCTGGAGCATTGGGTTGGGGCCACAGGCGTAGACCCGGTCCACCCCGCCCAGCAGCTCGGGGAGGGCGTCCGTGACCAGGCCTCGGCGCCCCGAGCTGCCGTCATCGGTGACCTGCACCGACCCGGCCAGCCCTCCGGGCATGCGGCGCAGGGGGAACAGCTGGTCGGAGCCCGCGGCCCCGTTGAGCCAGTGAACACGCTCCCCCCGGGCCAGCAGCTGGGTGGCGAGGTGGGGGAAGGGCGCCGCCCCCACCCCCCCCGCGACCAGGAGAGACGACGCTCGGGTCTCCGGCAGGGAGAACCCCCTCCCGAGCGGACCCAGCAACCTCACCGTGGATCCTGGGGTGAGATGCGCCAGCCGGCGGGTCCCCTCGCCGTAGACCCGCAGGTAGAACGAGACCGTGCCCCGGCCCGGATCCAGGTCACAGAAGGAAAACGGCCGGCGCAGGAGCGGTCCCGGCTCCACCTGGAGCTGGGCGAACTCTCCCGGAAGGGCAGCCCGGGACGCCGTCGCCGCCTCCAGGGTAAGCAGGTGGAGGTTCGGTCCCAGCTCGTCCACGCCAATACAGGTCGCGGCCTCGTCGCGCGCCCGGCTGAGGTCGCTCTCCGGGAGCTGGAACGGGCTCAACTTGCGGGGGACGCAACCCGGCGGCCGCGGTGCTCGGTGATGGTGGCGGAGCGGCCGGGCAGCCCCGCCTGCCAAACCTCCAGAGCCTGGACCAGTGCCGCCGCGGTGTCCAGGGAGGTGAGGCAGGGGATGCCCCTCTGGACAGCCGCCTGGCGGATCCGGAAGCCGTCCCTTACCGGCCTTCCCCCGGCCTCCTCGCCCTCCATCTCGTCGGTGGCGACACGGGAGATGGTGTTGATGACCAGCTGAACCTGGCCGCCCACAGTGATGTCGACGACATCAGGCCGGCCCCGGTGGAGCTTGGCGACCTCGCGAACCGACACCCCGGCGGCTCGTAGCGCCGCCGCCGTGCCCGGAGTGGCGTAGAGGCGGAAGCCCAGCTCCGCCAGCCGGGCGGCCACCGCGAGCCCCTCGGGCTTGTCCTGGTCGGCGATGCTGACCAGCGCCCCCCCGGAGCGCGGCACCGAGCCGAGGGCGGCCAGGAAGGCCTTGCCCAGCGCCGCGGGCAGATCGCGGTCGACCCCGATCACCTCGCCGGTGGAGCTCATCTCCGGGCCCAGGACCGTGTCCACCAGGTCCAGCTTGCGCGAGGAGAAGACCGGGGCCTTCACCGCCACCAGCGGCGGCACCGGGGAGAGTCCCGGGGTCCGGCCCTGCTCCGCCAGCGACTCTCCCAGCATCGCCCGCACCGCGGTCTCCACCATCGGGACCCCGGTGACCTTGCTGAGGAAGGGGACGGTCCGGCTGGAGCGGGGGTTGACCTCGATGACCAGGATCCGGCCCCGGTGGATCACGTACTGGACGTTGATCAGCCCCAGGGTTCCGGTGGCCAGCGCCAGCCGGGAGGTGGTCTGCACCAGCTCTGCGACCAGCTCCGGGCCCAGCCTCTGGGGCGGATACACCGCCATCGAGTCGCCGGAGTGGACCCCGGCGCGCTCCACATGCTCCATGACCCCGGGGACCAGGACGGCCGCGCCATCGCAGATGGCGTCCACCTCGACCTCCAGCCCGAGGAGGTACTTGTCGATGAGGACCTCTTCCCCGCCCGAGGCCCGCAGGGCCTCTTTGAGGTAGCGGCGCAGGTCCTCCTCGCTGTGGGTGACGTCCATCGCCCGGCCCCCCAGGACGTAGGAGGGTCGGACCAGGACCGGGTAGCCCACCCGGGCGGCGATCCGGGCGGCCTCGTCCGGGTCGGTGGTCGAACCCCCCGCGGGCCGGGCGATTCCCAGCTCCCCGAGGAGGGCGTCGAAGAGGCCACGGTCCTCCGCCACCTGGATCGAGCGCCCCGGGGACCCGAGGAGGGGGATGCCCTCGCGTTCCAGGCGGGGGGCGAGGTTGACCGCGGTCTGTCCCCCGAACTGGACCACCACCCCCCGGGGGCGCTCCACCCGGCAGACGTCGAGAACCGACTCCAGGTCCAGGGGCTCGAAGTAAAGGCGAGTGCTGCAGTCGTAGTCGGTGGAGACGGTCTCGGGGTTGCTGTTGACCATCACCGCTTCCAGCCCTTCGCGGCGGAAGGCGGAGGCGGCCTGCACCGAGCAGTAGTCGAACTCGATCCCCTGCCCGATGCGGATCGGCCCCGACCCCAGGACCACGGCGGCTCCGGGGTTGGCCCGGTTCTCGTCCTCCAGCTCGTAGCTGGAATAGAAGTAGGGCGTGGTCGCGGCGAACTCGGCAGCGCAGGTGTCCACGCACTTGAAGGCGGCTCGGACCCCCATGCGCTCCCTGATCTCCCGCACCTCAGCGGCCGACCGCCCCACCAGCTCGCCGATCCGCCGGTCGGAGATGCCGGCCCGCTTGGCGGAGCGCAGCAGCCTTGGATCCCGGTCGACCGGACCCCGGGCGAGCTCACCCTCTAGCTCGGCGAGCCGGGCCAGCTGGTGGGTGAACCAGCGGGGGTATCCGGTCCGGCGGGCGATGCTGTCCGGCTGCTGGCCGAGGGCCAGCGCCGCCACCACCGCGGGGAGACGGAGATCGGTCGCGGTCTCGAGCCTCTCCACCGCCCGCAGCACATCCTGGGGGTCGACCGGCCCCTGCTCCAGGGAGCGCAGCGCCTTGGAGACCGCGCTCAGGAAGTTGCGCCCTATGGCCATCGCCTCGCCCGTGGACTTCATCTGGGTCCCCAGCCGGCGGTCCCCGTGGGGGAACTTGTCAAAGGGCCAGCGCGGGATCTTGACCACGCAGTAGTCGAGGCTGGGCTCGAAGGCGGCGGAGGTCTTGCCGGTGACCTGGTTGCGGATGTCCTTGAGCTGGCGCCCCAGCGCCACCTTGGCCGCCACCCGGGCGATCGGGTAGCCGGTCGCCTTGGAGGCCAGCGCGGAGGAGCGGCTCACCCGGGGGTTGACCTCGATGACGAAGTAGGCCGGCGAGTCGGGTGCCAGGGCGAACTGGACGTTGCAGCCCCCTTCGATCCCCAGCGCCGAGATGATCCGGAGGGCGGCGGAGCGAAGCTGCTGATGCTCCTTGTCGGTGAGGGTCTGACTCGGGGCCACGACCACCGAGTCCCCGGTGTGGACCCCCATGGGGTCGAGGTTCTCCATGTTGCAGACGCAGATGCAGGTGCCGGCTCGGTCCCGCATCACCTCGTATTCCAGCTCCCGCCAGCCCAGGAGGGCCTGCTCGATCAGGACCTGGGTTATCGGGCTGGCCCGAAGACCCCGGCCGACCACCTCCTCGAGCTCCTCCCAGGTGGTGGCGATCCCTCCTCCGGTTCCTCCGAGGGTGAAGGCCGGCCGCACCACCAGGGGGAGGCCCACCTCAGCGGCGAACTCTCTCGCCTGCTCCCAGCCGTTGACGGTGCGCGAGGGGGGCACCGGTTCGCCCAGAGCCACCATGCGCTGCTTGAACCGCTCCCGGTCCTCGGCGTCCCGGATCGCCTCCAGGGGAGTGCCCAGGACCTCCACTCCGTACCGGTCCAGCACCCCCTGGTCGGCGAGCTGGACGGCGAGGTTGAGGGCCGTCTGGCCGCCGAGGCCGGCCAGGAGACCCTGGGGCCGCTCCCGCTCGATGATCGCGGCCACGGATTCCACCGTGAGGGGCTCGAGGTACACCCGGTCGGCGGTGTCCTCGTCGGTCATGATGGTGGCGGGGTTGCTGTTTACCAGCACCACCTCCACCCCCTCCTCCCGCAGCGACCTGCAGGCCTGGGTGCCGGCGTAGTCGAACTCCGCCGCTTGACCGATCACGATCGGCCCGCTCCCCAGGACCAGGACCCGGCGCACCTCTGGGACGGGCACCGGCTCCGGTCCCCTTGCGGTGCGCTCTCCCCCCCGGCAGAGGCTCAGGAACTCGTCGAAGAGCTGCTGGCGGTCCTGGGGCCCCGGACTGCCCTCGGGGTGGTACTGGACCGAGATGACCGGGAGTTCCCGGTGGCGCAGCCCCTCCACCGACCCGTCGTTGAGGTTGCGCTCGGAGACGATCCACCCGGACCCCTCGGGGATGGAGGCCTCGTCCACCTGGAACTCGTGGTTCTGGGGGGTGACGAAGACCCTCCCGCTGACCAGGTCCTGCACCGGGTGATTGCCCCCGTGGTGGCCGAAGGGCAGGCGGCTGGTGGTGGCCCCGATCGCCCGGCCCACCAGCTGGTGCCCCAGGCAGATGGCCAGCACCGGGTAGCGCTCGATGGCGAAGCGGGTGAGCTCCGTTTCCGGGCCGAGGTTGGCCGGGTCCCCGGGGCCGTTGGTGATCACCACGCCCTGGGGAGCGAGCCGCTCCAGCTCCTCGCAGCTGGTGGAGTGGGGGAGGACCTCCACCTCCGCTCCGCGGCTCACCAGAGAGCGCAGGGTGTTGAGTTTGACCCCGAGGTCGATCACCGCCACCCGCACTCCGGCCGGTTCGCCTGGTCGCCCCGCGCCCCGCCGCAGCGCCGGGTGCAGGGGCTCGGTGGCGGTGTACGCCGTTGGGGTGGAGACCTCGGCGACCAGCTCCTGCTCGCTCACCGACGGCGACCGCTCGGCCCTCCGCACCAGCTCCCCCAGGGGGAGGGAGCCGAGGTCGGCGAGAACTCCGCGCAGGGTCCCGTGATCGCGGAGGTGCCGGGTCAGGGCCCGGGTGTCCACCCCCTGGAGCCCTGGCACGCCCTGGCGCTCCAGCCATCCCGCCAGCGTCTCCTCCGCCTGCCAGTGGGGGGCGGTCGGGCTGGCCTCCGCGACCACCACCCCGCGAGCCCAGGCCCGGCCCGACTCCATGTCGACCCTGGCGGTGCCCACGTTGCCGATCAGCGGCTGGGTGAAAACCACCACCTGGCCGGCGTATGAGGGGTCCGTCAGGACCTCCTGGTAGCCGGTCATGCAGGTGTTGAAGACCACCTCTCCGAGGAACGGTCCCCCCTCGTCCGGGCGCCAGAGCCACTCGCCCTCGAAGTGGGCACCGGACTCCAGCACCAGGACGCCGCGTTGGGGCTCAGGCAAGTTCGACCTCCCAGCCCAGCTCCCGGCGGAGGAAGGCGACCCTGCCCCTCGAGAAGGTGGCGAGGACCAACCCTTTGAGGGGCTGCTCCCAGAAGGGGCTGTTGGTTCCCAGCGAGAGCCAGGAGCCCGGCTCGGGGCGCCAGACGCCCTCTGGGTCGAAGACTGTGAGATGGGCGGGCTGCCCCTCCCGCACCGCGGGCTCGGGCAGGCTGACCGACAGGGGCCCGAGGACCGCCAGCGGGCGGGCGGTGAGGGCCCCCACCACCCGCTCCAGAAGCGGCCCGCCGCGCGGGTCCGAGAGGGCAGCGGACAGCTGGGCCTGGACCCCGCTGAAGCCCGGGGAACGTCGCTGGAGCGGATCGGAGGGCGACTCGTGGGGGGCGTGATCACTGGCCAGGGCGTCGATGGTCCCGTCCGCGAGCCCCTCCCACAGCGCCGAGCGGTCCTCCTCGCCACGGAGGGGTGGGTTGCAGGCGAGCTCCCGGTCGCGGGCTTCGGGGTCGGTGAGCGGCCCCTCCAGGACCAGGTGGTGCGCGGTCACCTCGGACGTCACCGCCAGTCCCTCCCGCTTGGCCCCCCGGACCAGTTCCACCGCCCCACGGGTGGACAGGTGCTGGAGGTGGAGGCGGCCCTGGCCCGAGCTGCGGAGCGCATCGAGGGCGGAGCGGACCGCGCTGACCTCCGCCTCTCGGGGGCGCAGGAGCCAGGAGGTGGGGTCATCCCCGCCCCACGGATTGGCGGCCGCCAGCACCTCCTCGTCCTCGGGGTGGATCGCCACCAGCCGGCCGGCCTCACCCGCCTCCTCCAGCGCCTGGCGCAGCAGCTCCGGGCCCAAGGCATTGCGCCCGTCGTCGGAAAACCCCGCGGCCCCGGAAGCCGCCAGCTCCTTGAGGGGTGCCAGCCGCTGACCGGCCAGCTGCTCGGATACGGCTGCGAACTGGAGCACTGGAACCCGCTCCCAGGAGCGGTTCTTGGCCAGGCACTCGCGAAGACGCGCCACGTTGTCCACAGCGGGACGGAGGTTAGCCATGGCACAGACGGCGCCGAAGCCCCCGGCGGCGGCGGCGGCGGTGGCGGTGGCGATCCGCTCCTTCCACGGCTGGCCAGGCTCGCGGAGATGGGTGTGCAGGTCGAGGAAGGCGGGGGCCACGACGCAGCCCTCGCGCTCCACCACCACCGTTCCGGCGCGGGCAGCGATGCCGCTGCCCATCTCCTCGACCCGGCCATCCTGGAGAAGCAGGTCCACTTCGTCCAGCGCCGAGCCCTCCGCCGGGCGCATGAGCCGAACCGAGCGCAGCAGGAGGGCCTTCATTCCCGCTCCTCCCGGACCAGGGTGATGGAGTCCTCCCCGTCACACTCCCGGAGCCGGACCCGGACCCGCTCGTCCACCCTCGTGGGCAGGTTGCGTCCCACGTAGGTGGCTCTGAGGGGCAGCTCCCGGTGGCCCCGGTCGACCAGGACCAGCAGCTCGACCGCCAGCGGGCGACCCAGACCTGCCAGGGCCACCAGCGCCGCGCGGGCAGTTCTCCCGTGGAAGAGGACGTCGTCCACCAGGACGACGACCCGCTGGTCAATCGCGGCCCGGTCGGCCGCGGGGAGGGGAGGGTCATTTTGGGCGCCAGGTCCCGAGACCCGGGGACTGTCGTCCCGGAAGGGGCCGGTGTCCAGGGAGACCGCCCGCCACCGACCTCCGGCCTGGGCCTCGATCAGTTCAGCCAGCCTGGAGGCCAGGTGCACCCCCCTCGTGGCAATCCCGCACAGCGTGACCTGGTCCCCTCCGGGATGGCGCTCCTGGAGCTCCCGAGCCAACCGCCAGAGGACCCGCTCTAGCTCCTCCGGCCCGGCGACGGTGTTCTCCCGCCGGGGGGCGAGAGCGCTCATTCCCCCAGCACCCGGGCCAGCAGCGCCATTCTCACCGGGACCCCGTTGCGCGCCTGACGGAAGTAGGCGGCGCGCGGGTCGGAGTCCACCTCCGGGTCGATCTCGCCCACCCGGGGAAGGGGGTGCATCACCACCGCGGTTTCTGGCAGGGCCGCCATCACCTCCCTGGTGACCCGGAACCTGGCGGCGTCCGACCCCGCCTCAGAGATCGGCTCGGAGAGCCGCTCGGCCTGGATCCGGGTCTGGTAGACGACGTCTGCGCCCACCACCGCCTCCAGCAGGCTGTCGGCCTCCCGAACCTCGGCCCCGGACCGGCGGAGCGCGCGCACCGTGGGCTCGGGAAGCCGCAGCTGGGCCGGTCCGGCCAGGGTGACCCGGAGGCCCCGGTACTGGGACAGCAGGCGGATGAGGGAGTGCACCGTCCTGCCGTTGGCGAGATCGCCAGCCATCACCACCCGGAGCTCCTCCAGCCGCCCCAGCTCAGCCCGGATGGTGTAGAGGTCGAGGAGAGCCTGGGTGGGGTGTTCGCCCCGGCCGTCTCCGGCGTTGATCACCGGGACCGGCGAGACCGCGGCAGCTCGGGCCGCCGCGCCTTCCTCGGGATGGCGGAGGACGATGCAGTCGGCGTAACCGCCGACGATCCTGACGGTGTCCTCCAGGGTCTCACCCTTGATCGCCGACGAGAAGTCGCGGGCGTTCTCGGTGCTCACCACCTGGCCGCCGAGGCGCAGCATGGCGGACTCGAAGCTGAGCCGGGTTCTGGTGCTCGGCTCGTAGAAGAGGGTGGCCATCACCCGTCCCGGGAGAAGCGGCGGCCTGACTGCCTGAAGCCGGCGGCCCATCTCGTCCGCGGAGGCGAAGAGCTCGTCCAGAAGGCTCGGGGAGAACTGCTCGGCGGAGACCACATGGCGCGTTCCACCTTCGCGGATCACCATCGCCCACCTCCTCTGACTGAGCCGCGAGGAGGCAAGGCGGCGCCCGGCGCCTGAGTACCTTGCCAGCCTCACAGGACCGGCTTCAAGGTCGCTGGCAAGAGTATACGGGGACCGTCCCCGTGGGGCTCGGGCCATCCAGCGGGCTGTGGCTGGGGACCTCATGGCTCCCCCTGGCCGACCTGGGGGACGCGGAGCGCCGCCTGGACTGGGGAGTCAGCGACCGCCTGGATCTCGCCGCAAGCCTCGGCTCGGCGCTCCTGGGTTGCCCCGCCCCCGAGGGCCGTTCAGCGGCGAGTGGGAATACCTCGATGGCACCTAGCCGGTGATGCGCCGGGCAAGAGAGCATGGGGTGGTGATCCTGGGCGGCGGCGCCTCGGTCGGGCTGATCATGAGGGCCATCTGCCACCCGGCCACCGTGCTGGCTCCGACGGTGCGGTGGATCTCCCACAGCTGTCCCCGAGGGCAAGCCGACATGCCCCATCGTCCTGCCAGCTCGCATTCAGTTCACGGGCTGAGGGCGGCCCAACCCTCCGTTCGGTCTCCGGCAAGCTGTGGTCGACCGCCGCTGCCGTCCCAACCCGGGAGATGCCTTCGGACGGTGGCCGTTCGCGCGCTCCCGGAGCCAAAGAGCAACCTGGGAGCCGGCGGTGTGCCCCAGGGCAGTCCGGCACAGGTATCCTGGCCCGGTCAGGCTGGGAGGATGGCAGGATGAAGCTGGCTGAGGCGCTTCTGCTTCGCGCTGACCGCAAGCGGGCCCACGACCAATTGAGAGCCAGGGCCCAGGGGGCGGCCCGGTTTCAGGAGGGAGAGCCCCCTGCGGAGGCGGCCAGCGATCTCATCGCCCGCGCTGACCGTGCGCTGGAAATGCTGGAGTCCCTGATCCGCCAGATCAATCTGACCAATGCCGTCACCACGCTGCCCTCGGGCCGGACGATGACAGCGGCCTTGGCGGAGCGCGATGTGCTGACCCTGCGCCACTCGCTCTACAGCGGCGTGGCCGACGCGGCCTCGGGGGCCAGAGGGTCAGGGCCTCACGGCGCCATGGAACGCCAGATGCGTTCTGAGCTGCGATATGTGACCGATCTGCCGGTCGCGGAACTTCGGCGGGTCGCAGATCAGATCGCCGAGCGTCGGCGTTTACTGGACGCGGAGATCCAGTCCGCCAACTGGGCAACAGACCTTATCGAGGAGGCACCGAGCGGCCGCGGCAGCGGGTAGGAGACCTTCCAGAGCGGGTGTCGCCCGGACGACCGGGCACCATTGGTTCCGGGCGAGGGCTGCCCTCGGCGGTTCAATTCCGCCATCCACAGAGCACGCCCAGCACCTGGCACAACTGCACCGAGAACACTTCAAATCGCAACACCTGGCGCCGGCTGGATCGTCACCGAGGGCGGGTAAGGGGAGCTGCCAACACAACTCAGCCAGTGGCTGTGCCAAGGCCCCCAGCCCCATGTCGCGCTCGGCGCAGCTGAGCGCCGTCCGCGCCCGGTTTCGCGCCGATCGCTCGTCGTAAAGCCTGGCGCGGCAACCGGTGAGCACCGGCACCGTGTCCCGGACGGGGGGCCCTCCACTTCACCCCGGCGAAGCACCGCCAGCCAGCGCTCCTGGGTGAGCAGAGATGCCGCGGCCAGCTCCGCCTTCACACCCGGGCCAGGCGACACCGAACGACGGCCCTCGCACCGCCCAGACACCCGCCTGAGTTGCCCGCAATCGGAACCTCTTCCGGGACACTCGAGGCGGGAGTCCGACGGTTAGCTCTCATCTGCTGGGCCAGCCCCATAAGACCGGCCCGCAAATAAGCCCTGTGACCGGGGGCTATGTACGACACTGCCCGGGTGAGCGGTTTGCTGGTCGGCTACGCCGGATCTCCACTGAGGGGCTCAGGACCTCACTACCCAGCCCGAGGCGCTCTTGGCCCTCGGGGTGGTGCGAGCGCGTTGCTGACCATGGGCTCAGTGCCTGATGCGCGAGACATCGTCGACGAGCTGACCAAGCGGGAGATCAAGTTGAGCCATGGTTGAGTCGGGTACTCAGATGTGCGGCAACGTGGGACTGGCAAGGGCATCATCGTAGGGGGCGTCGAGGCACTCATCCTTGGAGTTGGAGTTGGCGGTGCGATCACGCTTGCAGCCAGCTCGAACAAGAGTCCTGTGACCAACCCTGATCGTGGGCTAGCGGACGCGCAACGGGCACTCCGCTATAGTCAGTTACGAGGCGCGTTCGAAGCTCACTACACTTCCTGGCTGGAACACCTAGACATCGGACGGCTCGCGCTGGGGAAGCTGCCAAGGGAGTCAATGCTGGGCACAGGAGTAGCGGCCCAAGCGCAGACTCTGGCAGAGGCAGTAGCGGGTGCCGAGTACATCGTCGTGGGTACGGCTACGGCGATCAAGCCAACTCCATTCAGCGGGACCGCGGTGACCTTGGCGGTGACTGCGACGGTAAAGGGTCCCTCGGTCAAGGAGGTTACGATTGTCCAGCCCGGTGGCTTGCTTCCGACGAGTGACTGGAAGGGGGTCATTGTGGCGTCGGCACCAACAGATCCACTTCTGTTGCCGGGGCAAGAAGCTTTGCTGTTCTTGACCAGGGCAGCAGGCAGTACGAATTTCAGTGTCCAGCCTGTCACCGGCCTATATTCAATTACCCGTGGGACCGTCGAGGCCGTCCTGGGTAATCCTTTTGCTCCCGAAGTGTCAGGGCGGTCCGTGGCTGCAATGAAGGGGCAGATCGCAGCGGTGACCATCAAGTAGAACCGCGGACGACAAGAGCGCCTACGAGGATGTCTTGCGGGCAGAGACACCCGCCTTCTCAGGTGCCGACTCCAGCCTTTTCAGACGAGCTACGATCTCGCAGGAGCCTTCTCCCGAGTCCGTCGTGACCTGCGCGACCCGGCTGGTCGGCCTCGTTTCAGCATGCCGCCATCGCGGGTGATCACCCGGGCCACTGTCGCCACATACCAGTGGCGGCCACCCCGTGGAGCTGGTACCCCATCAACTTCCAGCTCCCGCGCGATCGCGGTCGCGGTCAAGCGCCTGCGGCGCAGCTCCCGGATCCGCACGGCCACCTCGACCGGCACCTCGGGCGGGCGGCCAAGGCGCACCCCCTGGGCCCTCTTGGCGGCCAGCGCCTCCCGGGTCCGCTGTCCGATCATCCGTCGCTCGTACTGGGAGGTGGAGGCGGTGACGTTGGCCACCAGCTCGCCTGGTGGGGTCATGGTGTCGGCGCCCAGGTCGACCACCACCAGCCCCCAGCCCTCCCGGCGAGCCTGCTCGAGGAGGCCGGAGAAGTCGTGGACCGAGCGGCTGAGCCGGTCCAGCTTGGCGACCACCAGGGCGGCGGCGCCCCCGCTGCGCACGGTGGCCAGCGCCTCGGCGAGTTCAGGCCTGCCGTCCAGGCTGCCGCCCGAGGCTATGTCCTGGTGCATCCGCAGCAGCTGGAGCCTGCGGGCCCGGCAGGCGGCCCGGATGGCGGCCTCCTGGGCAGCCAGGCCGAGGCCGGAGTCCCCCTGTTCCAAGGTGGAAACGCGCGCGTACCCGATGACCGGCAGCAGTGAACTCGGTCGCATTTCGGAATAGTTGCGCAAACCACCGTTTACGCTACTTTCTTTGCCGCCGCCACGCCCCGCAGCTCGGATATCTCCGTACAGCGGCCGAAGAGGAGACATCCTGCGATATTGTCCCCCGTGGACTCTGAGCCGCCCCCCTCCTCTACACCTGCCAGCGCTGTCCTCCTCGCCGTATGGCGCGAAGAGGAGGGGCTTTTCCGCGAAGGCTGGGACTTCTCGCACCTTACTGGTCGCCTCACCGAGGAGGACCCGCCCTGGGACTTCGACGGAGCGTGCCGAGCAGCGCTCGCCAGTGCTGCTCACGTGCTCGACATGGGTACCGGGGGCGGAGAGCGTCTTCTCAGCCTCGCCGATGGCCTCCCACAGGACACGGTGGCCACCGAGGGCTGGGAGCCCAACTTCTCGGTGGCACAGGCCAACCTCGCGAACCTCCACATCCCGGTGGTGAGGTACGACGCCGCGGCGGAGCCGGCCATGGCTTTGCCATTCAGAGCTGGTCGATTCGACCTCGTGCTCAATCGCCACGAAGCGTTCGATGCCTTGGAGGTGTTCCGTGTGCTCAAGCCGGGCGGGATATTCCTTACGCAGCAGGTGGGAGGCGATGACTTCGCCGAAGCACACGACCTCTTCGGTGCTAAGGCGCATTACCCGGAGCACACCCTGGATCGGGTCGTCGAACAATTGACGGAGGCGGGCTTCCGAGTCGACGAGGCGGGAGCGTGGAAGGGAACGTCACGCTTCCACGATGTCGGCGCGCTCGTCTACTACTTCAAGCTCTCCCCCTGGGACGTTCCCGAGGACTTCTGCGTCGACGGCTACGCCGATGTGTTGCTCCGCCTGCATGCCGCCGGGCCGGGAGGAGGCCGGCCACTCTCCTTCACCGCCTCTCGCTTCTGGCTTCGGGCCAGCAAGCCCCGCCTGAACTCCTGCCCCGGTGGCTCCATGAGGAGGAAGACCTCACGGCGTGGGTTCGATTGGGACCAAGGGCACCGGTAGGGAGCGCGTCAGAAGTGCCATACGGCCCAGTCCTCCCACCGCGATCGTCCCTCTGAGGCCGCCGTACGCGCCGTGCGGCAGATGATGGCCCTCCAAGGCGTAAGGGACGAAACCTGCGTCGGTTCAGTCGGACCCGTGGTCGCTCGAGGAGCCTCGCACATAGATGCCCAGGCCGTCTGCCGAGGGTGCGCCGGAGGCGCCGAGGTTCACCAGGCTCGGGCGCGGCCTCACCCGCACGGCCAGCACGGGGTGGCCAGCGAACAGCCCCCAACTCTTGCAGGTGTTCACAGACGGACTCCACGGCGCCTTTCCACATCCATGGCCTTCATGGCGCTAGCCGCCCTCCCGGATGGAGGCGCCCACCCACTCTTCATCACCGGCCCCGGGGCCGGCAGGTCCTGGCCCGAACCAGGCGGGGGCGTCCATCCCTCCCAGCTGACTCTCAGAAAGTTGGGGTAAGGTGGGAGTTAGGGCGGCCCATGCCCCGGAAGGAGGCGTTCTGAGATGTTCTACCGATACGGTCCCGGGCCCCTGGGGGACCACTGGTGGCTGATGCTGGTGCTCTTTGTGTTGCTGGTCGCCGCGGTTGTCGCGGTCGGTTACCTGGTCTTCCAGCGCTCACGCCCGGTGGCCATGGCCGGGACGCCCGACCCGGCCGAGATGATCCTTTCGGAGCGGCTGGCGCGCGGCGAGATCGACGAAGAGGAGTACCGCCGCCGGCTGGCGGCGCTTCGGGAGCGCTATCGGAGCTGAGCGCTGAGGCGGTCCGACCTCTCAGACGCTAACCTGGCGAGGTGATTGCCGGAGGGCGCCATCCAGGCCCTGAGGGGCCGCGCAGGGGCGTGGTCCGTGGCTGAGGGGCTGCTGCCAGTGGGGCTGGGCCTCGCCAGCAGGGGTGACCTGCGCGAGGCAGTGGAGTACGCCAGGCGCGCCCAGGTGGCGGGGCTGGACTCCATCTGGTTCCATGAGTCCTACTTCGAGCGGGACGCCGTCACCTACGCCACCGCCGTCGCGGCCGAGGTCCCCCGGGTGCGGGTGGCCCTGGGGGCGCTCAACCCCAACACACGGCACCCCGTCCTGCTGGCCATGACCGCATCCGCCCTCGACGACCTGGCACCTGGGCGGCTGATCCTCACCCTGGGTTCGGCCCTGCCCCTCCGGCTCCTGCAGATGGGGTTCACTTACGACCCCATCGTTGCCACCCAGAAGGTCGAGCAGGCGATCTTCGACCTGCGCCGTCTCTGGGCGGGGGAGAGGCTGGCCACCGCTGAGGGACTGCCCGACCTGGAGCCGATGTTCCCCCCGCCCCACCGGGTGCCGATCTGGGTGGCGGGGTATCGCCGTGCCTTCCACGAGCTCGCGGGACGAGTCGCGGACGGCTTTCTGGCCAGGCCGGCGGAGTCCCTGCCCGCCTTCGAGGTGGGTGTCCGCCGGATCCGCTCCGCCGAGAAGCAGGCGGGGCGGCCGGAGGGGGAGGTGGAGCTGGGTGGGTACCTCCTGGCGCTGGCGGATTCCAGCCGCCGGGCCGCGCTGGACCGGGCCAAGCGGGAGCCGTTTGTCATCTACATGCTCTCGGTGCAGTCCGAGCCGGCCATGGTCCGGGCCGGGCTGGACCCCAAGATCCGCCAGGTGATCTTCTCCAAGTGGCGGGAGGAGGACTACACCGGAGCCGCCCGGATCATCCCCGACGAGCTGGTCGACGCCTTCCTGCTCTGCGGCACCAAGGAGGAGATCGCTCAGCGGGCGGACCAGTTCCGCCGGGCGGGGATGGGGCTTCCCATCCTCCAGCCGGTGCTCCAGGAGATGGAGCAGGTGGAGCAGGTGGTGGACGCGGCGGTGCTCTGCGCCGCCGTGGGCCCGGCCGCGGAACGCGAGGTGGCCTACCGCACGCAGCTCTCCAGCTCAGACCGGGAGGGCATCGGCCTCCGGCGCCGCCTGCGGGGCCTCCTGGAGGTGGTCCGACCATTCAGCCTCACCGCCTCGGCGACCCCCGTCGCTGCCGCGGGCGCCCTGGCCCTCTCCGAGCACCGGATCATCTGGCCCCTCTTCGCCATGGCCCTGGTCGCCGGGGTGCTCCTCCAGGTGGGCACCAACGTGATCAACGAGATCTACGACGTGCGCAAGGGGCTGGACTCGATCACCTCCCCCCGCGCCAGCCTGGCCCTGGTCACCGGCCGGGTCACAGAGCGCGCCGCCTTCCGGCTGGCGTACTCGGCCTTCGCCGTCTCGACGCTGCTCGGAGTCGCCCTGATCGTGGCCCGAGGCTGGGAGCTGGCCGTCCTCGGATTGGTGGGGCTGATCGGAGGGTGGGGCTACACCGCCCCTCCGCTTCAGTACAAGTACCGGGCTGCCGGACTCCCCCTGGTGTTCATCCTCATGGGGCCGCTCATGGTCCTGGGGGGGTTCTTCGCCATCACCGGGAGCTGGTCGCTCACCGCTGGGGTGATCAGCCTCCCCATCGGGCTCCTGGTGACCGCCATCCTCCACGGCAACGAGTGGCGGGACATCGGCGAGGATGCCAGGGCGGGGATCAGCACCCTCTCCATCCGCGCCGGGCGGCGAGTTGCCCACGGGCTCTACGTGGCCCTCCTGGTGGGGGCGTACCTGGCGCTGGTGGCGGCGGTGGCCGTGGGGGCGCTCCCCAGGCTCAGCCTCCTCGCGGTGCTCTCGCTTCCCCTCTTCGTCCGGGCTCTCAGGTCTTCGGAGCTGGGCGCCATGGGACAGCAGCGGGCCATCTCGCTCATCGACCTCCAGACGGCGCAGCTCCACGCCGCCTTCGGGGCGCTGCTGGTGGTTGGGCTGGCGGTGACAGCGGCCTGGCACCCTGGGGCGTGAGTACGGCTTGAGCCGCCGGTCTGCCCTCACCGGCCTGGTCACGGTTGGCGCCTACGGCGCCTTCGCGGCCACCTTCCGCGGCCCGCGCGACCGCTTCTGGTCTCGGATGACCCGAACCGGCGCCTCACTCGGTCTGGCGGCGCTGCTCCTGGAACCTTCTCTGGTGATGAGAAGGCCCAGGGCCCGCGAGCTGGCGCTCGGTGGGGCGATCGCGGGCGGTCTGTACGGGGCCTTCCAGGTGGGGGACCGGGTAGCCCGACGGATGCTTCCCGGGGGCGGAGAGGAGATCGCGGACATCTACCGGCTGGGGGAGCTGCGGCCGCACCTGGAGCTGGCCCTGCGCCTGGCGCTCGTGGTGGGTCCGGCCGAGGAGCTCTTCTGGAGGGGGCTGCTCCAACGCTCCCTCCAGCGGCGGCTGGGGCCGCTCCGGGCGGCGGCGGCGGCCGGCGTTCTGTATGGAGGTGCGCACCTGGTCACCGGCAACCGGACCCTCATCGCCGCCGCCACCGTGGCCGGGGTCAGCTGGTCCGGGCTGGCCGCAGCCGGCGTCCCCATGACCAGCCTGGTCGTCAGCCATTCGCTCTGGGACGTCTGGATCTTCCTGATCCAGCCCACCCAGCGGCCGGTAGCCGGACAGGGCGGAAACCTCCCCGAGTAACCGGATGCGCCGCCCGGGCGCGCCAGACCTGGTTCGCTGGCCCCGCTCAGGCCCGGGTGTCCGCCCGGGCTCGGAACCGGAGCGGCGGCTCTTCGTACTCCTCTAGGGCGTGGGCCAGCCAGCCGGCTGCCCGCGCCACCGTGAAGATCACCTCCCCAGCCTCCGGGGGCATCTCGGCCACCATGGTGAGGAGCGCGAGAGCGAGATCGATGTTGGGCTCGACCCCGGCGGTCTCCCGGGCCGCGGAGATCACCGCCTCCGCCTGCGCACAGAGCGCCGACCCGGGCGCCGCCCGGCTCGTCAGGCGGAGCAGCAGCCGGGCTCTCGGATCCCCTCCGGGGTACAGCCGATGGCCGAACCCGGGGAGGTGTCCGTAGGCCTCGGCGAATCGAGCCATGGAGGCACTTGGTCCCCCTCGGGACGAGGCCTCCAGCAGCTCCCGCGCCCGGCGGGGGGCGCCTCCATGCAGGCTTCCGGCCACGGCCCCCATACCCGCCAGCACCACCGAGTAGGGGTCGGCCCGGGCGGAGGCCGCGACGCGCGCCGCCACCGTGGAGGCGGCCAGCTCGTGATCGGCCAGCAGCACCATGGCGGCGTTCAGGGCCCCAAGCCGCTCCGAATTGGGAGGAAGTTCAGCGAGGCCGGCCCAGAGCCGGCTGGCGATCGTGGCCGAGGTCCCATCGGGAGGGCCTCCCGCGGCCGCGGCCAGGGCCGCGATCAGCCGCCGCCCGCGCTCCACCACCGCCGGCGGGGAGAGGTCGGCGCGAAGGGGATCCCCGGCGGAGAGCAGGACCACGGCCAGCCGGAGCCGGTCCCGTGCCGCCGTTACTTCCGGGAGCCGAAGGGAAGGTGCCCGCCAGGAAGGCTGACCCTCGGTCCTCTCGGCCGTCCAGAGCCACTCCGCCACCTCCTCGAACTTCGCCGTCGGCGCCAGCTGCAGTGCGCTCACCCCCCGGTAGAGGAAGTCGTGGTCGCCAATCACGGTGAGCTGGGAGCGGACCACCAGGTCGAGCGCCAGTGGCACGGTCGAACGGCGGGGCTTCCCGCGGCGGGCCAGCTCCTCGACCTCGGCGGCATCGAATTGGCTCCTCCGGGAGCCGGGCTCGTGCCAGCGGTGGAGCGCCCCGCGGCTGACGTACGCGTAGATGGTGGCGGGCTTGACCCCCAGCCGGTCGGCCACCTCCTGAACCGTGAGCCCTGGCATTGACTTGATGATAATCAAGATTGACTATGGACAGAGCGGTCGATAGGCTGGGGTTGTGCAGCAGGTACGCGCGGTCATGGCGGGGCCGGTACTGCTGGTGCGCCCGGGGGCACCTCTCGGGGAGTCGGTGTCCCGGATGCGGGCTGAGGGGGCGGTCGCGGCGGTCGTGCTCGAGGACGGTGCCGCGCTGGGCACGCTGAGCGAGCCGGAGGCGTGCGCGGCGGCTTCGGACCGGCCGGGGCGCCTGGCCTCCGACGCCATGCGCCCTGCGCTGGGAACCATCGACGCCTCCGAGGACCTTGGCGAGGCCCTGGGGATGCTGGCCCGCCCGGGATCAGGCCACCTCGTCGTCACCTCCGACGGCACGGTCGTGGGGGTGGTCTCGCTGGCCGACCTCGCCCCTGTGCTCTCGATCGGCCCGGCCGCCACGCCTCCCGGCCTGAAGGGCGTCGTCGTCGCCGACACCGAGGTGAGCGACGTGCGGGGCGAGGAGGGGTTCTACCACTACCGCCAGTACTCCGCGGTGGAACTGGCCGAGAAGAGGCCCCTGGAGGACTCCTGGAGGCTCCTGGTGGACGGCGCGCTTCCCCGAGATCGTGGCCAGCAGGAGGCGTTCGCGGCCGAGGTCCGGCCGCTCCGGCAGGCGAGTCCATTGGTGATGCAGACCCTACCGGCGATCGCCGGAGCCTCCGAACCGCTGGAGGGGCTGAGGACCGCCCTCTCGCTGGCTGCCGCCGAGCGTGGCCTCCGGCCCCTCTATGACATCGATCCGGCGGCCCGGCGGGCGGACGCCCTCTTCGTCGCCGCCCTGACCCCGACCCTGCTGGCCGGGCTCTACCGGCTGCGGCACGGGAAGGAGCCGGTTCCAGCCCGCCCC
>JAJZGN010000160.1 GCA_021798435.1 bacterium
CTCATCCCTGCCCGTGGTGGCGGCGCTCTTCACCCGGGCCGACGCGGTCCGGGCGGTGGACCCCCAGGTCCTGGCCCGCGAGTGGCCCGGGCGGTCGGAGTGCCGGGAGCCGGTGGCGGCGGCCCTCTCCCGGGCCCGGGACCTCGCCGGTCCGGAGGGGGCGGTGATCGCCCTCGGCTCGATCTACCTCGTCGGGGAGGTCATGGCCGAAGTTGGGGTCGGCCTCCCGCCCGACCCCAAGGTGGCCTGGCGGCCCGCCTTCTGAGGGCGGGCTGAGGGCGCCGTCCGGTCAGACGGGAAGGGGGGCGGCCTCCGCCAGCGCCCGCCGGCAGAGATCGGCGATCTCCTCCCAGCGCTCCTCCCGGAGGAGGCCCGGCCGGAAGAGGTCGTTGGTGAGCCCCACCACCCGGACCCCGGCGGCGAGGTACTCGGTCACGTCCCCGATCCCCACCATGCCGCTGACCCAGAGAGGCACCTCGGGCATCGGCCCCCGGATGGCCCGGATGTACTCGGGCCCGCCCAAGGGGTTCGCCGGGAAGACCTTGACGAGGCCCGCCCCCAGCTCCATCGCCCGGGCGATCTCGGTGGGGGTGCTGGCGCCCATCACCAGGAGGACCCCGGCCTGCCGGGCCATTTCTGCCACCTCGGGGACCAGGTAGGGGGTCACGAGATATTCCGCCCCTGCCCGCACCGCGGCCTCGGCCAGCTCGGGGCTGGTGATCGTCCCCCCCCCGAAATGGCAGCTGGAGCCGAACTCCTCCCGCAGGCGCGCGATGGTCTGGAATGCCGCCGGGGTGCCCGAGGTGACCTCCACCGACCCCACCCCCGCCCGCGCCGCCGCCTCCGCCCCGCGATACGCCTGCTCCCCGTCGGACCAGCGCATCACCGCCGCGAGGCGGGTCGGGAAGTAGGTGGCGATCTGGTCGGACTGGGTCATGAGGTGGCTCTCCTACAGCTTCGGGAGGCGGCGCCGGCTCCTGGGCCGGCGGGCGATCGGGATGGCCCGCCCGAACCGGCGGAGCCGAACGCGAGCTGGATCCTGGAGCCCAGTATGGCGCGGCACGCCGGAACACTTCAAGGGAAGCTGCCCCTGGCTGGGGCCCCGGGCGCGATGGGAAGGGTTCGAGAGCCCGTCACCCGCGGGGCCTCCGACCCCCCCCAATCACCCCCCCACGCCCGGAGCCGGGGCCTGGTTGACGTCTGCCCATATCGGCATGTATCCTGTGGCCGTGGCCCGGGCCTCCACCACCAGCGATGCCTTCAACGCGGTGGCCGAGCCGCGCCGGCGAGAGATCCTCGATGCGTTGGCGGGAGGTGAGCACTCGGTCGGGGAGCTGGCCGAGAGGTTGCGGGTCGCCCAGCCGGTCGTGTCCAAGCACCTAAGGGTGCTCAGGGGCGTGAACCTCGTGGCCCGCCGGGACGACGGGCGGCGCCGCCTCTACCGGCTCAACGGCGCCGCCCTGAGGCCGATCCACGACTGGGTGCAGCGGTACGAACAGAGCTGGTCGAAGGCCTTCGACCAGATGGAGATGGTGCTTCAGAGCCTCGAGCCACAGGAGGACTCCCACGATGGCGCAGGAAACGCGACCGACAGCCCGGGTCACGCTCCCCCGGGATGACCAGATCCTGATCACCCGCGACTTCGCGGCGCCGCGCGACCGGGTCTTCCGCGCCTACACCACCCCGGAGCTGGTGGCGCTGTGGTGGCACGCCGACCGCGGCACCGTGGACAGCATCGAGATCGACCTCCGCGTGGGGGGGAGGTGGCGCTACGCCATGACGGCGAGCGGCGGATTCCCGGTGGCCTTCCACGGCGAGTACCTGGAGATCGTGCCCGCAGAGAGGATCATGTCGACCGAGATCTACGAGGGGATGCCGCAGGCGGCGGCGATCAGCACCGTGACTTTCACCGACTCGCCCTTGGGGACCACCCTGGCGATCCTGGTGCAGCACCAGAGTCAGGCGAATCGCGACGCCCACCTGCGGTCCGGCATGGAGGACGGGCTCCAGGCGGCCCTGAATCACCTGGAGGAAGTTGCGGCTGGCGACGCGGCGGGGACGGGATGAGGGGCTCTCCGAGGCCTCCCACTCCCCACCGGGTGGCGGCCGCGGGCCCCGCTTGGCCCCGGACCGCTGGGCGCGGAGCCGGGACTCCGGCCGGCCTCCCGCTCCCCCGCCAGCCCCGGGCGGCAGCGCTCAGAGGCGCTCCGCGATGCTCTGCCCCTGCATGAAGAACAGCAGGTAGTCGGGCCCCCCCGCCTTGGTGTCGGTCCCGCTCATGTTGAAGCCGCCGAACGGGTGGACCCCCATCAGGGCGCCGGTGGACTTGCGGTTCACGTACAGGTTGCCGACGTGGATGCGCTCTTTGGCGAAGGCGATCCGCTCCGGGTCGCGGCTGAAGTAGGAGCCGGTGAGCCCGTACTCCGTGGAGTTGGCAATCCGGATTCCGTCCTCGAAGTCCCGCGCCGGCATGACCGCCAGGACCGGGCCGAAGATCTCCTCCTGGGCGATGCGGGCCTCGGCGCGCACCCCAGAGAAGACGGTGGGCTCGATGAAGTAGCCCTCGCCGTGGGGCTTGGTGCCCCCCAGCACCAGCTCCCCTTCACGCTTGCCCACCTCGATGTAGTCGAGGATCTTCTCCTCGGCGGCGGAGTCCACCACCGGGCCCATGGTCACCTCGGGGTCCACCGGGTCGCCGATCCGGATCTCCCGGACCCGGTCCAGCACCATGGCCAGCAGCCGGTCGTAAACCTCCTGCACCACCACGGCCCTCGACCCGGCCGAGCACTTCTGGCCCTGGAAGCCAAAGGCGGAGACGGCGATTTCGCGGGCGGCGCGGTCCAGATCGGCGGTCTCGTCCACCACCACCGCGTTCTTGCCGCCCATCTCCAGCTGGACCCGCTTCAGCCAACGCTGCCCGGGGTGCACCCGAGCCGCCCGCTCGTTGATCCGCACCCCCACCTCGCGGGAACCGGTGAAGGCCACGAAGCGGGTCTGGGGGTGGTCCACCAGCGGATCCCCGACCAGCGAGCCCCGCCCGGTGAGCAGGTTGATGACCCCCGGGGGAAGACCGGCGTCCTCCCAGATCCGAACCAGGAAGGCCGCCGTGGTGCAGGCGGTGTTGGCGGGCTTGAGCACGACGCAGTTGCCGGCCACCAGGGCCGCGGTGGTCATCCCGGTGGTGAGCGCCACCGGGAAGTTCCAGGGGGAGATCACCGCCCCCACCCCGAGCGGGAGGTAGCGGAACTGGGTGATCTCTCCGGCGATGGGGGTGGTGCGGTCGCCGGCGGCGAACTGCAGCGCCTGGCGGGCGTACCACTCCATGAGGTCGACCGCCTCCGCCGCCTCGCCGTCCGCCTCGTCCCAGGGCTTGCCCACCTCGTAGACCATCACCGCGGCCAGCTCCTGGCGGCGGCGGCGGACCAGCTCAGCCGCCCGGACCAGCACCGCCGCCCGCTCCCCGACGGGAGTCCTGGACCACTCTGGGAACGCCCGCCACCCCGCCGCCAGCGCCTCCTCGACATGCTCCAACTGCGCTGCCGCGTGGCGCCCCACCACCTGGTCGGGGTGGGCTGGGTTCACGGAGACGATCTGCTCGCTAGAGCCCACCCGGCGCCCCCCGATGATGAGGGGGTAATCCTCACCCAGCCGACCCTCCACCTGCCGGAGGGCGGCCCGCATGGCCTCCCTGTGGGCCGGGACGGAGAAGTCCAGGGAGGGCTCGGTGGAGAAGGGGGGGAGGTTCATGGGCATCACTCCTGAAGGCAGGTCGCGGCTCAGCGCCGGAAAAGGTTTCGGGCCAGGAACAGAACGTTGGCGGGCCGCTCGGCCAGCCGGCGCATGAAGAAGGGGTACCAGTGGGTCCCGTAGGAGACGGCCACCAGCACGGTGTACCCCCGGGAGACCAGCTGGCGCTGGAGGTCCGGGCGCACCCCGTATAGCATCTGGAATTCGAAGCGGTCCTTGGGGACCCGCTGGCGGAGGGCGAAGGTGACCGACTCCTCGATGATGTCGGGGTCGTGGGTGGCGAGGGCGGTGTAGCCTCCCCCGGAGAGCGCCAGCTCCATCATGCGCAGGTAGTTGCGGTCCACCTCCTGCTTGCGGGGGAAGGCCACCTGCGCCGGCTCGAGGTAGGCGCCCTTCACCAGCCGAAGGTTGGGGTTGAGGGGCAGGAGCTGCTCCAGGTCCTGGTAGCTGCGATAGAGGTAGGACTGGAGCACGCAGCCCACGTTCTCGTACCCCCGCTGGCGGAGGTGGCGGTATGTCACCAGGGTCGGCTGCACGTGGGGCGAGTCCTCCATGTCGATGCGGATGAAGAGCCCCAGCTCCCGCGCGAGGTCCAGGAGTTGGACCAGGTTGCGTTCCGCCAATCCCTGGTCGAGGTCCTGCCCCAATAGGGTCAGCTTCAGCGCCGCGTTGGCCCGCAGCCCCTCGGAGGCCAGCCGCTTCAGAAGAACCTCGTAGTCCGCGACCGCCCGGGCGGCGTCGGCCTCGGTAGCCACCGCCTCCCCCAGCTCGGTGGCGTTGCACTTGAAGCCGGCCCGGTTCAGCTGACGGATGGCGTCCACCGCCTGGTCCAGGGTCTCCCCGGCCACGAACCGGGAGGCTCCGAGCCTCATCCCGTACCGGTTCATGAACCGCTCCGTGCCGCGGTTGCCGGCGGCCAGCAGGATGGCCGCCCGGGCGGCCCCGCTCAGCGCCATGGGGGGCCCATCCGCCGCCCCAGGCGGTCACTGCCACAGCTCAAGCTGTCACCTCCAGGAGGCGGGACGCCTCAAGCGGCCCGAGGGGGCGCCGCGGCCGACCCTCCAGCACCAGGTCGGCCATCATCTC
>JAJZGN010000161.1 GCA_021798435.1 bacterium
GAGCCTTGGTTCGGTCGGCCCGGGCTGACCGTCACCGGCCAGCAGGGCCGTGAACGCGGAGAGATTCTCCGCGATCGATGTTCGATCGAGCCGGCAGAAGACCTCGCGGCCCTCCCGGCGGGTCAGGACGAGCCCGGCGCGGCGGAGCAGGCGCAGATGCCAGGACATCCGCGGCTGGCTTATCCCGAGAAGCATCGCCACGTCCGAGACCCTGGCCTCCTTCACCTGCGCCAGCCGCTCCACTATGTGCAGCCGGGTGGGATTCGCCAGCCCCTCGAAGTAGGTGGCGAGGTCGCCCTCCACCAGGGGGGTGAGAGCGAGCGGGAGGATCTGGCGGGTGGGGCGGGGCCGGTCCGCTGCGACTCTGCTCACTTAAAGACTTCTTTCATAAAGGTGTCGTTATATATATTATCCCGTCACGCTCCGGGCGTCAAGGCACGAGCTCAGGCCCGCAGCCGCTCCTCCAGGAGGTCCACTTCACGCTTCCGCTGATCCAGTTCGCCCACCGCCCGGGCCCAGCCTTCGGCACCCTCGGAGCGCGCCGTCTCCGCAAGCTCGCCGGCCCGGCGGACGGTTGCCTCCAAGCGCTCGAGCGCCCCGCGCAGCTCCCGGCGCCACTCCGCCTCCCTGCGACCCAACCTCGTGGTGATGTCATGGCGCAGCCGACCGCAGTGGCGGTCGACCGCCGCCTCCACCCGGGAGATCGCCTCCCGTTCCACCAACCGCCGCCCCAGTCGGCCGGGAGCGAGTCGGCGCAGAGTGGAGGCGGCCGCCTCCAGGGCGAGCTCCTGGTGGTCGAGGAGCACCAGTCGGGAGCTGGCCTCTCCCATCTCCTCTCTCAGGGAAACCGGGGCGAGGTCGACCTCGAAGAGCGCCGCGATCTGTGCTGAAGCCTCGGCCAGCATCCGATTGGCCCTCTGGGAATGGCGCTCGGCGACCGGCTCCAGGGCCCGGGCCACCGCATCCTCCAGGCGACCCAGCCAGTCCCGGACCAGCCCCGTGAGCTGCTCGCCGATCTCGGCCTCCAGCTGTCGGGGCGTGCCGCCCAAGGCCACCAGCTCTCGCACCCGCCGAGTCAGCTTCTCGAGCGCCACGGCCCGGAAGTCCTCGATGGCAGGCTGGGCCACCTCGGGCAGCAGCCGAATCGCGTCGGAGTGGAGCAGCTGCTCCACCTCGACCGCGGTCCGTCGCACCTCACCGAGCAGGGCCTCCAGCCCCTTCGTGCGCTCACGCGCCTCCTGGCTGGAGAGTCGCAACGCCGCCCGCTGGAGCGCCACCACCCCGCGCTCCTCCGCCAGCGCCTCCCGCCCCACCGCGCGCATCCGCTCCAGCAGCAGCGCGGCGCGCCCAGCCGTGAGGGCAGACTCCAGGTGGGAGCGGAAGGTCAGAAAGCCAAGGTCCCCCTCCCGCGCCGAGAGCGGGAAGAGCGCGGCCGCGGGTCCGTCAACGGGGACACGGAGCGTCCGACGCACAAACTCGGCAGCCTCCACCAGCTCCTCGGCGCCGACCAGGTCCGCCTTGTTCAAGACGAAGATGACCCGCCCGACCCGCTCCCGGACGGAGCTCAGGAAGTCCAGCTCGACCCGGCTGGCGGGGCTGTCGACCGAAAAGACGAAGACCGCCGCGTCAGCCTCGGCCAGCGCCCGGTGCGCCACCTCGGTGTTGTGATCGTGGACCGACCCGACCCCGGGGGTGTCGACCAGCACCACCCCGGCCGCCAGGATCTGCGCCGGATGGCGGACGACCACCCGGGTCACCCGGCGGCGATTCTCCGGGTTGCCCGACTCGGTGGCGTAGTCCCGGAGGGCCTCCGGCGCCAGCCGGAGCCGCTCGCCGGAGGCCAGCTCGACATCGACTTCCGGGCGGGGCCCGTGCTCGACCAGGATGGCAAGGGAGGTCATGGGAACGACTCCCACCGGCAGCACCGGCGCCCCCAGCAGCCGGTTTATCAGCGTGCTCTTGCCCCGCTTGAACTCGCCCAGGACGGCAAGGTTCAGCCGCCCCGCGCCCAGCCGCGCCCGGGCGGCCCGGAGCCTCCCGGCCCCGCCGCTGTCACTGCGCCGCTCCGCCAGCTCCGCCAGCCGGTCCAGGACCTGCAGCGCCAGCTCCCGGGATTGACTCCACCTTTCCAGCGAAGATCCGGGCGCCGCTTCGGGGACCGTCTCCACATCCACCTCCGACCTGCAGGGAAAGAGGTAGAAGCCATCATCCGGCGGCAGCCGGCGCAGGCGGGCCCCATCGCCGCTCTGGACTCTACCAGGCGGACCCGGCCCGATCCTGGAACCGGCCCAGGGTCAGCTGCTGGTGATGACCAGCTTCCCGATGGCCGATCCGGACTCGAGTTTGGCGAAGGCGGACTCAGCCTCGGTGAGGGGCACGATTTGGTCGATCGCCGGGTGGATCCCAGCGGCCTCAGTGAACCTCAGCAGGGCGCGGAACTCGGCCCTGGTCCCCATGGTCGAGCCCAGAATCTGCAGCTGGCGCCAGAAGACCCGCCGCAGGTCGGCCGGCGGCTCGGCGCCCCCCGTGGCTCCGGCCACCACCACCGCCCCGCCTCGACGGAGCGCGCGCAGGCTGGTGGCCCACGTGGGCTCACCGACCGACTCGATCACCGCGTCCACCCCCTCCCCGCCGGTCAGGGCCATGACCGCGGAGACCGCCTCCCGGCCGGGGGCCATCACCTGGTGCGCCCCCCGGACCAGGGCGCGCTGCCGTTTCTCCTCCGAGCGGCTGCTGACCAGGACCCGGAGGCCGGCCGCCAGCGCCAGAGCCTGAGCCGCCGTCGCGAGCCCCCCGCCGGCGCCCTGGATCAGGACCGTGGCCCCCGGCCGGATGCGCGCCTTGGTGAACAGCATGCGATAGGCGGTGAGGTAGGCGGTGGGGAGGCAGGCGGCCTCCGGCGCCGAGAGGCCGGCCGGTATGGCGAAGAGGTTGGTCGCGGGTACGAGGCAGTACTCCGCGAGCGTGCCCTCGTAGGGGCCCTCGCTGAGCATGGCGAAGTGGCGGCAGGAGGTCTCATCCGGGCCGAGACAGGACTCGCAGGACCCACAGGTGATCACCGCGTGGGCCACGGCGGGGGATCCCAGAGGCAACGCTTCGGGAGTGCCCGGCCCGTACGCCTCCACCCACCCCGCCACGTCGCACCCCAGGATCCGCGGCAGGCTTGCGGGTGGCGCACCCACGCCCTTCAGCGTCCAGAGGTCGTGGTGGTTGAGCGAGACGGCCCCGGTGCGCAGGAGCGCCCACCCGGCGGTGGGCTCGGGCCGCGGCCTCGCTCCCACCTCGAGGTTGGCCAGCGGCTCCTCGCCCCCAACCCTGGTCGCGTAGGCGGCTAGCATCCGCGAGCGAAAGGGTCCCACATCAGCCCTCGAGTCTAAACCCGCGCGGCCCCGGGCAAGCGGCGCCGGCCGCAGAGCGGGAGAGGACCCGCACCGCATTCCCCGGGGAACGGCATATGCTGGGTGGGCTGTGGCCGTAGCCCTGCTCCGCCCCCGCCGACCGCGCCGCACCTACGAGGGAATGCCCTCGGTCAGCCCGGTGATCATCGACTCCCTCCGCCAGCGGATGGAGCGGGTGGCACGGCGGATGGCGATCGAGATGGCCCGGACGATTCCGCTTGCCGAGGGGGTGGCCGGTGGCTCCGCCTTCTCCAGCGAGGTGCTGGCGGCCTGTCGTGAGGGGGTGGCCACGCTCCTCTCCCTGTGGGCTGAGTCCCGCCCCCCCTCGGCCCCGGAGCTCCAGCAGCTCTCGCGGATGGGCGGGCGACTCGCCACCACCGGGGTCCCGTTGGACGCCATCCTGCGGGCGTACAGAGTAGCGGCGCTGGTCATCTGGCGGCACGTGATCGAGTTGGTGCGCAACCATCCCGAGATCGACGCCCAGTCGGTTCTGACCGCGGTCGGGCCGCTCTTCGACTACCTGGACAGCATCAGCGCCGCGGTGAGCACCAGCTACCTGGAGACGCGCGAGCGCACCCGGAGGGAGCAGGACCGGCAGTACGACCAATTCTTCGCCGAGGTGATCCAGGGAACAGCCGACCAGGAGGCGCTGGCCCGAGCCGCCGCCGGCGGCACCGTGCTCACGTTCCCCTACCAGGTGGTGGTGGTGGGGGCCGAGGACACCAGCGCGGAGGCCTCGGTGGCCACCTCGTGGATGCCGCTCGGAGCCCAGGTCGCCCTTTACCAGTCCACGGTGGTGGCGCTGGTCCCGACCTCGGTGCGGATCGCCACATTGCGGCGGTCGCTGCGCACCGCCACGGGGGCCGAGCGGCTGCCCTGGAGGATTGCCCGGGGCCCTGTGGCCCAGGACCTCGCCGAGGTTCCCCAGGCGGTCCGGGCCGCCCGCGATGCCCTCGCGGTGGGGGCCATATTGCGCCCCGAGGAGCCTGTCCACGACTGGAGCCGGCTTCATCCCTACCTCGGATGGCTCCACGACCTCCCCGGGCTGGAGGGCTTCGTGACCGCCAGCCTCGGCCCCCTTCTGGAGCGGGAGTCGCGCCGCCGCCCGCCCCTGCGCCAGACCCTGGAGGTGATGCTCTCAGCGGGCGGGCTCAGTGAGGCGGCCCGAGAACTCCACGTCCACCGCCACACCCTCCTCTACCGGCTCGAGCGGATCCGCGAGCTGGTCGGGGATTGGAAGGACCCCGACGACCGCCTCCGCCTGGAGCTGGCCCTGCGCGGCTACCGGATCCTCCAGGGGATCTCCGAGCCGGGGGCGGAGGCTCCCGATGGCGCCCGCGCCGCCGAAGGTGGAAGGCGGGAGCGCGAGGTGATGGCGGTATGAGGTCGCGGTCCCCGGACCACACGGGAGGCCTGGCCGCCGTGGGGTGGTTGG
>JAJZGN010000162.1 GCA_021798435.1 bacterium
GGTTCACAGGCGGAGGTGATCTCGCCCTCGATGTCCACCACCGCGGTGCCGGCCCCCATCTTCCGGACCTCCATCGTCAGTTGGGGTGGTTCCATTGGTCCTCTCCTTGTGGCGCAGCTGCTCAGGACGGGTGGGGCCGGGGCTCGGCGGCCCCTTCCTCCGGGCGGTCCCTGATGTCGATGAAGTCGGACAGCCGGGTGATCTCGAAGATCTGGCGGTAGTGGTCACTGAGGCCGTAGGCGGCGACCCGGCGGTGGTCGGCCCGCGCCCGCCCCAGCAGGCTGACGATCATGGCGATGCCGCTGGAGTTGATGTAGCCCACCCGGGTGAAGTCCAGCACCACCTCATCAGCGCCGGTGCCCACGGTCCCCTTGGCGTAGGCTCCAAGCAGCGGATCGAAGGCATTGGCGTCCACGTCGCCCACCAGGTGGAGGACCAGCGAGCCAGCCTCCCGGTGGCCACTGACCGCGAACGGCTCGATCATGGCCTTTCCGCCCCGGAGGCCGGGCTGACCTCCATCTCCAGCCACACCGTGTGCCGAGGGCCGTGATCGGTCACCCAGAGGGAGTCGACCATGTGCCGGATTAGGAAGAGCCCCCACCCCCTAGGGGTCTGCTCGCCGGCCAGCTTGAGGTCCAAGTCTGGTTCGGGCAGGTCGGCGGGCGACGTCCCCCCTCCGCCCTGGTCGGTGATCGCGACCACCACACCGCCGTCGGACCGGAACACCTCCACCTCGACCGGGACCGTGGCCGCTTCGCGGTTGCCGTGCTCGATTGCGTTCATCGCTGCCTCCGCCACCGCCGTCTCAAGTCGCCTGGTCTGCCGCCCGTCCAGGCCAACGCCGGCCACCGCATCGGCCACCCGCGCCAGCACGACGCGCTCGTTTCCCGGCTGGCTGGCGACTTCGAAGGAGGTCAGCAGGTCGTCGCGCCGGGGTTGGCGCTGGGTCACCGCTTCGAGCCCCCATAGCCGGCTCCCAGCGACCGCTCCAGGGTCACGAGGGTGATGTCGTCCTCCTGCTCATGGTCCGGTCCTGTGAACCGGCCCAGCTCGCTGAGGCAGAGATCGATGAGCGCCTCACCGCTCACCCCCCGGTCCATCAGCTTGGCCACCCGGGGAAAGCCGAACATCTCCCGCGCAGCGTTGTGGGCCTCGGCCAGCCCGTCACTGTGCAGCAGCAGGCAGTCTCCGGGCCCGAGGACCCGCTCGCGCTCCTCGTAGGTCATCGCCGGCATGAGCCCCAGCGGCATCCCGGTCGCCCGCAGCTCCACCACTCCCTCGCCGGTGCTCACGTAGGGCACGTCGTGGCCGGCGTTGGCGAACTGCACGTGACCCGTCCGGGGGTCGAGCGCCATCGCGAAGCAGGTGACGAACATGTGGCTGGGGATGTCGTCGCCGAGGAGGTCGTTCACGCGGCCCAGCACCGCCCCGGGCGAGCCCAGCTCAGGAGCCGCGGCCCGCAGCAGGGCGTGGGTGCTGGCCATCACCAGGGCGGCCGGGATGCCCTTGTCGGTGACGTCCCCGACCACCAGCATCACCCGCCCATCGGGCAGCTGAAGGAAGTCGTAGAAGTCGCCGCCGACCGTGCGGGCCGGCCGATAGAAGGCGGCCACGTGCCAGCCGGGGAGTTCGGGCAGGGTCTTGGGCAGGAACTGCTGCTGAATGACCTGGGCGACCAGGAGCTCCTGATCGAGACGCTCCCGACGGCGCGCCTCGGTCGCCTGGTCCCGTGCCAGCTGCCCGACCCTAAGGGCCGGCGCCGCGTACCCCGCCAGTGCCTCCAGGAGGTGGCGGTCGTCGGTCGAGTAACCGGTGTCGGATAGCCGGGGACCGAGGTTCAGGAGTCCTATCAACTCGCCCGATGCCACGAGAGGGACCACCATCACGACTCCCGCCGCCCTCAGTTCGCGCAGCGCGGGTGAGTCAAGATCGAGGCGGCTTATGTCGACCGCCCCCGAAGCTCCCTGCATGAACACCAGCAACGGGTCGCCCTGCTCGATCTGGACCGTAGGTCCCGGAGCCGTCGTCAGGGGGTCGGCGTCGGCGCCGGTCGAGCGCTTGGGCTGGCCTGCCCGGAACCAATTGCGCAGCCCGCCTCCCTTCTTCGACGGCGGCTTGGCGAATCTCTTGGCCGTCGCCGATCCGACAGGGCGCGGAGTCGCCTGGGCGCCGACTGGGGCTGGCTCCGCGGAGCCCAGCCCCTGATGGTCGCCCGCCACGTACTCCCGGGTCTCTGGCGAAGTCATCCGCGCTCCTCGATGCGCCGGCTTGGTGCCGTCTGCGGTAGGATCGCGCGTCAACGTTCCGGGAACGTTACGGCACCGGAGGTCTTATGGCAATTTTCACGGGCGGGGGGTAAGCTGGCGCCGTGGCGCTCGGTGCCGGGGAAGGGATCACGATCTCGCTGCTCGGTTCGCCCGTCATCGAGCGGGACGGGCAGCGCCTCCACTTCGACACCAGGAAGGCGGTGGCGATGCTGGCGGTGCTGGCGGCGGACGGTGGAGAACATAGCCGGGACCGGCTCGCAGCGCTGCTGTGGCCGGACTCCGATGGGGAGCGAAGCCGGGGTGCCCTTCGCCGCACCCTGTCGGTGACCAGGGCCGCTGTGGGCTCGGCACTTCACTCCGACCGGGCCCGGATCGGGCTCGACCGGGGGATGGTTCTGGTCGACGTCTGGGAGTTCGAGACGCTTGTGAACTCCGGGGACCGGCGATCCCTGGAAAGGGCAGCCCTGCTCTATCGCGGCGACTTCCTGGCCGGCTTCGGCCTCAAGGACAGCTCCGAGTTCGACGATTGGCAGGAGGCGGCCGCCGAGCGCTGGCGGTCACGATTCGCCTCCGCCTTGGAGCGGTTGGCGGCACTGGCCGAGGAGGCTGGCGAATTTGGAGGGGCGGCGGACTGGGCGCGCCGCTGGCTGGACCTGGACCCGCTCCAGGAGCCGGCGCACCAAGCTCTGATCCGGCTCTACTCTCGAAGCGGCCAGCGGGCCGCCGCCGTGCGCCAGTACCGTGATTGCGTCCAGGTGCTCGACCGCGAGCTGGGGGTCGCCCCTCTCGAGGAGACAACTGCGGCCTACGAGGAGGTCCTGGCTCCGGCCCTCCCGGGCCGGGCTGGGAGCGCATCCGCTTCAGCGGGTTTCGCCGGGGCTTACCCCGAGCCGCCGGAATCCGGTGCCGGCCCGGGGCCCGGCAGCGCGTTCGTGGGCCGCGCCCGGGAACTGGCGGCGCTGCGTGACTCCTGGTCACGGGTCGCCACGAGCGGCCAGGCGGTGGCGGTGATCGGGGAGCCCGGCAGTGGCAAGACCGCCCTGGTGCAACGCTTTGCCCAAGGCCTCACAGACCAAGACCTTCCGGTACTGCGGGTGCGCTGCCACGAGGGCGAGGAGGGAATCCCTTACGGGGTGGCGGCGGAACTACTGGGCGCGGCCGTGGCTCGCCGGCCCGACCTGGCCCTGGCCCTCCCCCCGCAGATCGCGTCCGAGGTGGCCCGGATCCGGCCAGAGCTGGGGCCGCCGCCCTTGGAGCCGCACCGGATGGCGGATCCGCGCGGTTCGACGGCGATGATCCGGCTCCTGAGCTCGGTTGGGGCGGCCCTGATGACCGCGCTCCGCACCGACTCGACGCCGACTCGGGCCGGAGTACTGCTGGTCGAGGATCTGCACCTGGCCGACGCCAGGTCGCAGGAGTTGATGGTCTATCTGCTGAACCGATTGGAGCGCCACCCGGTTCTGGTGGTGCTCACCTGGGCGCCGGACCGCTCAGAGCGGTTGACCGTGGTCCAGGTGGCGATCTCCAAGTGTGCCGAGGCGGGGGCCGGGCAACTGCTGGAGCTGGGTCGGTTCGATCTTCTCGAGGTGGAGGAGCTGCTGGAGATCGAAGGAGCTTCGCGCGACGAGGCCGAGCGTATCCTGCGAGACTCCCGGGGCCTGCCACTCCTGGTGGCGGAGTACGCCCGTGCGGAAGCCCGCGGGCTCAGCGCCGACGGCGCCCTGGCATCCACCGTGAGGGACGTGCTGCGGTCGTGGGTGGATGTCCTGGCGGAGCCAGCTCGCCAACTGGTTTCGGCGGCCGCGGTCCTCGGGGGCGTCTTCGACCCCGACCTCCTGCGGGCGGTCAGCGGACGGGGCGAGACCGAGGTCGAGGAGGCGCTCGAGCTCGCCGTCCGCCGCTCCATCCTGGTGGCACTTCCCGAGCTGGCCTTCGACGGCGCTACCCAGTACGACTTTCCGTATGAGGCGCTTCGGGAGGTCGCCTATGCGACCAGCACCGCGTCTCGTCGGCGGATCCTCCACCGGCGGGCGGCCGAGGCGCTGAGCCGGCGCCATGACCGTGACCCGGCGATCGTCGCGCCGGGAACCATCGCCAGCCATTGGGAGCGAGCCGGGCGGGAACTTGAGGCTGCGAGCTGGTGGTGGCGGGCCGCCGAGCGGGCCCGCGTCCTGTTCGCCCATGAGGAGGCGCTGGACCGTATGGCCCAGTCCCTCGCCCTCGGGTACGCACGGCTCCCGGCCCTGGTCGGAACCGGTGAGGTGCTCACCACCCTGGGTCGGTACCGCGAGGCGCTGGACGCCTTTCAGGCCGCCGCCGCCGAGGCGGGCGGATCCAACCCGGCCTTGGCCGAGATCGAACACAAGATCGCCGACGTATACGCCCGGCGCGGTGACCTGGAGCTGGCCGAGACCCACTTCACCACGGCGTTGGAGCTGGTGTCCCAGGCCGACGGCGCGGCGCGGGCGCGGCTGGGAGCGGAGCTCGCCCTGGTAGCCCATCGGGCCGGCCACACGGCCCGTGCC
>JAJZGN010000163.1 GCA_021798435.1 bacterium
CCGGCAGCGGGGCCACCCTGGCGGCCGCCCCGGTCGGCTGGTAGAAGCCGTCCGGGGTCGGTTCGAAGTTCACCCAGCCGTAATGGGGAAAGTAGACCTGGACCCAGGTGTGGGCGTCCGCCTCGGTGATCAGCCACTGCCCGTTCTTGAGCTGCCCCTCCTGGCCGGGGCCGAAGCCGTTCACCAGCCGGGTGGGGATGCCCAGCGCCCGCAGCATCGCCCCCATGGCCGAGGCGAAATACTGGCAGTAGCCACGGTGCGACTGGTCCAGGAAGTAGAGGATGGGCCACACCCCACTGGGTGGGGTGGGCGGGTCCAGGGTGTAGATCTCGTCCTGCCGCAGGGCGTTCTGGATGTTGACGGCGGCGAGGTAGGGATTGGTGGCTCCCCCCGACATCGCCAGGGCGTCAGCGGCCAGCTGGCTCTCGTCCAGGAAGTCCGCCAGGTCCGGGAGGGTGGCGTCCGGCTGGACCCAGCTGGGATAGCCCTGGCCGGCAGCCTCGAGCTGGGTGGGGGTCGCGGTCGACAAAGTCCCCACCGTGCTCACCTCCTGGCTGGAGGGCAGGATCTGCGACGACCCCCCCACGGCCGCGACCGAGTCCACGGTGAGGAGCTGCCCGGCGGTGGCGAGGCCGGACAGGCGGTAGCGGCCGTTCAAGTACGGCGTCTCGATCGGGCTTCCAGGGTAGAGCAGGTCCGGCACCTCCTGGGCCCCGGTGCCGAGGTAGGTCACCTGAAGGGAGACGACCTTGCGGTCCAGTTGGGTGGCGCTGGTGTCGTTGGCCGGACGTTCACTGTACGGAAGCTGTGCCCCCTCTCCCACCACCAGGGACTGCTGGGGCCCCGGGTACCAGTTGCCGTTGACAAACTGGGTGAGGGCGATGCCGCTGAGGTAGGTGTTGCCTCCTGGGGCCGAGGTCGAGTAGCTGAGGACCGGGGTCCGCTCCTGCCGGATCGGGCCGCCGGGGACCACCTCAGTGGCGTATCCGGAGATGGGGGCGATGAGCTGGCTGTGGGATCCCGCGGGAACCACCGGTCCGGAGTGGAAGAACCGGGAGCTGAAGTTCTGGCGGTTGAGCGGCGGGACCAGGAGGCTCACTCCGGAGAGGACCAGCGCGGAGACCAGCGCCAGGCCGAGGCCGGAGCGGGGGAGGGCCGATGTGCTGGCCAGCCGCTGCCAGCGCCGGGCTTGGCGCTCCTGGTGGGCCCAGCCGACCAGGGCCAGCCCGCACACCAGCGCCCCCAGCACCGGCCAGAAGGTCAGCCTTACGAGGTCCTTGGGGACGTTGACCAGATCCGCGGTCAGGACCACCAGGGGGACGGCGCAGGCCAGCACCCCCGAGCGCTCCCGCAGCCCCAGCCAGCCCACCCAGGCCCCGGTGCCCCAGGAGACCAACAGCAGCGCCAGGGGCTCGAAGCCGGCCGGACTCAGCTGGCGCAGCTGGGCCTGCACCAGGGTCCAGGGCTCAGGGCTCCCGCCGTAGGCCTGGGCCACCGCCGCCCCGGCCACGATGGCCACCGCCAGGGTGGCGCCCGCCAGCACCGCGAGGGCGAGGACCCGCCACCGGAGCCAGCGCCCGGCGCCCGCTGCCAGCAGGGTGCCCGAGGTGGCGGCGAGCAGGGCGGCCCCGCCGAGGTGGGCCAGCGCCGTCTGCGAGAGAGCTCCGGCGCACTCCAACGCCAGCGCCACGGCCAGCCCCACCCCCAGCCACCTTCCCAGGGTGCGCTGGGCTCCTCCGCCCGCCCGGAGGTCGTGGACCAGGTCGGGCGCCAGGGCCCCTCCCCCCAAGATGGCGAGGGCGGCGAGCAGGGGGACCAGCAGCTCAGCCAACGGCGCGCCGGAACGATGGATCCACCCGGGCCAGGTCGTCGCCCTGGCGGATGACCCAGAAGTCGAGCACCAGCCTCCACTGGGCGGGGATCCGGGTGAGGGCGGGTTGGGGGGCGAAGCTCATGGGGTCCACGAAGATGGCCACCGCGCGGCGGCCCGGCTGCGAGCCGGCGGCGACAGCCTCGACCCACTCCCCGGAGGGGTCTGAGGTCACCACCACCACGCTTCCCCGGGAACGCCACTCCGGCAGGTGACGGGGAAGAATCTGCCCCAGGGGCACCTGCCCGTCGGCCTGGCAGAGGGCCAGCTTCTCCAGCAGCAATTGGTCCTGGGCATCCCCCCTCGCCGCGGGCAGCCAGATGAGGGATCTGCCTGTCCCCAGGAAGGCCACCGCCCGGCCTCGGCGCAGGGCCCCGTGGGCCAACGAGGCAGCCATCGTCACCGCGTACTCCAGTGAGCTCTCCGGCCCGGTGCCCGCCTGGACTCCGCGGCGGAGGTCCAGGACCACCAGCAGGTCAGCTCCCTCCTCGGCGTCAAAGGTCCGGCTCATCAGCCGTCCCTGGCGGGCGGTGGAGATCCAATGGATGCGGTTGATCCCATCGGCCGGGTCATGCTCCCGGACCCCGGAGGCGCTGGGGGGCAGGTCCCGCGGACGCCCGCCCCGCTCGCTCTCCAATCCCGCCCGCGCCCCGACTAGGGCCAAGTCGGAGAGGGGGTAGAGAAGCGGGAAGACCAGCACCGAGCCGGTGGCCGGGAAGCTCACCGTGCGGGGGAAGAGTCCGAAGGGGTCGGAGACCCGCACCTCCGTCGGCCCCAGGCGGTACTGGCCCCTTCGCGTGAGCCGGAGCTCCTGGCCCCAGGAGGCCTGCTGGTGGGGGCCGAGGGAGGCCGCCACCGCCTCCTCGCCCCCGGGGAGCCCGGAGCGGTCCACCACCTCGGCCATCGCTATCGGGAGCCAGGAGGTGTTGCTCAGCGCGAACTGCTGGGGGAACAGCTCCCCGACCATGTGGTGGCGGTCGGGGGCCGAGCGCGAGAGCCTCAGGTGCCGCTCCGCCCACCAGCTCCAGGCGAGCGAGAGAGGGACCACCAGGGCGGCCCCATACACCGGGACGAAGGCCAGCGCCACCCCGTTGATGAAGGCGAAGAAGCCACACACCACCACCACCGCCAGGAGCGCAGCTCGGGCCACCCGCCCAACCTCAGAATGGGCGCCAGCGGGGGGCCACCGCGTCAGCTGGCGGCGCGCCGCCCCGTCGCCGGGACCGGCTCGCTCTGCAGGATCTCCTCGAGGATGGCCTCGGCGGTCACCCCGCGGAGCTCGGCGCTGGCCCGCACTACCAGCCGGTGGGTGAGCACCGAGGGGGCCAGGACCTTCACGTCGTCCGGGCTCATGTAGTCCCGCCCCCGCAGGAGCGCATATGCCTGGCCGGCCCTGAGGAGCCCGAGGCTGGCCCGGGCGCTGGCCCCGAGGGCGAGGTCGGGGTGCTGGCGGGTCCGCTGCACCAGCCGGACAAGGTAGGACTTGAGCTCGGGGTCCACATGGACCTCGGCAACCGCCGCCCTCAGCTCCGGCAGCTCCGCGGGAGAGGTCGCGGGCTCCAGACCGGCCAGCGGTGAGGAGAGGCCGAAGCGGTCAAGGATCTCCAGCTCGCCCTCCAGGTCCGCGTACCCCAGGGAGACCCGCACCAGGAAGCGGTCGATCTGGGCCTCGGGGAGCGGGAAGGTGCCCTGGTACTCGATGGGGTTCTGGGTCGCCAGCACCACGAAGGGGTCGGGGAGCTGGTGGGTCGTCCCATCGATGGTGACCTGGCGCTCCTCCATCGCCTCCAGCAGCGCCGCCTGGGTCTTGGGGGTGGCCCGGTTGATCTCATCGGCGAGGAGGACCTGGGTGAAGACCGGCCCCTTGCGAAACTCGAAGGTGCCCTGCGAGGGGAGGTAGATGTTGGCGCCGGTGATGTCTCCCGGCAGGAGGTCGGGGGTGAACTGCACCCGGTCGAACTCGCAGCCGGTGGCCCGGGCGAGCGCCTTGGCCAGCATGGTCTTCCCCACCCCGGGCACGTCCTCGATCAGGACGTGTCCCCCCACCAGCCAGGCCACGGTGCACAGCTCGATCTGCACACGGTTGCCGACGATCACGGTGCTCACGGCGTCCGCCAAGCGGCGAACGGTGGCGGTGGCGCTGCCTTCCATCCGGTGCTCCCCTGACGGGCTGTCGGCCGGTGGGCCGGGATCAGGCGGCAGTATACGTCGGGGGCGCGGGTCGGGCGCCCCGGCTCAGAGGCGCTCCACCCGGCCGAGGTCCAGGACGAACACCGTGGCCCGCCCGATCTCGACCTCCACGTCCGCGCCCTCGGTGCCACCGCCGGCTCCCAGCTGCTCGTGTCGGGGCCGGCAGACAGTCCTCAGCGTCCGCACCGCCTCGTCCACCAGGCTGTCGTCGGTCCCCATCAGCAGGATCGAGTTGCGGCGCTCCAGGAACCCCCCCTCACTGTTCAGGCGGGTGACGGAGAAGCCCTGCTGCCCCAGCGCCTCGATGGCCCGGGCAGCATCCTGCTCGTGGACCACCGCCACCACCAGCTTCAAGCGCTCCTCCTCGTTCCCAGACGGACGCGGGCCAGCTCCAGGCACTCCAGTGCCACCTCATCCGCCCCGCGTGTCGCGGGCACCACCACGACCCGCTCAGGGAAGTGCCGGGCAATCTCCAGGTAGCCCCTCCGGACCTTCTCATGGTACGCGGTCGGGGACGCCTCCAGCCGATCCAGGGTGAGCCGGTCGGCACGCCTGGCGCCCGCCACGGCGGTCTCCAGGTCCAGGATGAGGGTGAGGTCGGGACTCACCTGCACGCCGCAGATCCGGTGGAGCTCAAGGATGGACTCCCAGGGGACCCCCCGCGCGCCCTGGTACACCAGGCTGGAGTCCAGGAAGCGGTCCGCGATAACCACCTTCCCGGCTGCCAGC
>JAJZGN010000164.1 GCA_021798435.1 bacterium
CGCCGGGGCCATGTGTTCAACCTGGGCCACGGCGTCCTGCCCGCCACCGAGCCGGCCCAGCTGGAGCGGCTGGTGGAACTCGTCCACGAGTTCCGCTGGCAGGAGGGGCAGCCCCTGCCAACTTGACCGCGGCAGGAGGTATCGGTTAACTTGCCCCCCCGTAACGCACGCGCTATGTGGGAGGACGTATGCGCGGAGCCCAAGCCATTGGGCGCGTCTCGATTGCTGTGGTAATGGCCGGGTTGGTCTGGATCTCCGCTGTGCTGGGGCCAGGTCCGAACACCAGGGCCCAGCAGGGACTCGCCGGTGACCAGGCCCAACTGACCCAGCTTCTGAACCAGCTACGAGCCCAGGGCGACCTGGCGTCTCAGAGCCAGGTGATGGCGCTCCTGACCCAGATTGAGTCAGAGCAGAGCTACTTGAAGCAGCTGAACGCCAAGCTGGCTGCGGATCAGTCGACCTCAGCGACCTTGCAGCGGCAGATGGCCGGCGATCAGATGGCGCTCACCAACCTGGTCTCCACCGCCTACGTGGATGGCAGCGGCAGCCAGCAGGTGGCAGAGGCCCTTGCGGCACCCAACCTGGCCCAGTTCCTGGCCAGCACCGCCCTGCCTTCCGCGGTGGCCTCTCAGGTCGCCCAGCTGGTGGGGACCATCAAGCACGACCAGCAGGTGGTGGCCGCCGCCACCGCCCAGCTGCAGGCGGACGAGAGCCAGTCCATGGTCGCCCAGGCGCAGTTGGGGCAGCGCTCCCAGGAACTGCTGGCCGAGCTGACGACGCCCCAGCCGACCATCGGCACCGGGAGCTGGTCCTTCGCCTTCGGCGACTGCACCTGGTGGGTCGCCAGCCAGCGCAAGGTCACCTGGGGCGGCAACGCCTACCAGTGGTGGGCCAATGCCGCCGCGGCGGGATACGCCGAGGGCCAGACCCCCGAGGTGGGGTCGGTTGTGGTCTGGGGCATGGACGTGCCGGGCGAAAGCTGGGGGTACGGCCACGTGGCCTACGTGGTGGCGGTCAAGCCCGGGTCTTTCGAGGTCTCGGAGATGAACTTCTACGGCGTCCCGGGGGGCGGGTGGGATCGAGTCGACTACAGATGGGTTCAGGATGGCGCAGGGTACCTGGGTTTCATATACGGCCCCGCTTGAGCTGACGCTGGCGCCCTCGGCGCCCGCGCAGCGCCGGGCGTGGCCCAGGCTGGCCTCGAGGCTGCGGTGGGGAGCTGCCGCCCTCTGCCTGGCGGCTCTGGCCCCCTTGCTGGGAGCGCTCAGCACCGGAGAAGCGTTGGGCCCTCAGTCCCCCGCCCCGGCGCTGGTGGCCCAGGTTGCGGCCCAGGGCCGCAACCTCCTCAGCAGCACCGGCTACCAGATCACGATGCCGCTGGCGGTGACCAAGGTCACCCCGCCCCCGCCGCCCCAGCCCTCGCTCCCCTACGGGAACGCCTTCTGGCAGCCGGTGCCGGAGCCGCCGATCGGCACCATAAAGCAGATCATCTGGGCCGCCGCCCAGCAGTACAACGTGTCCTACGCCTGGCTCCTCGGGGTGGCCCAGTGCGAGTCCGGGCTCGATCCGACCGACGTCAACCGCTACTCCGGGGCCAGCGGCCTCTTCCAGTTCATGCCGGCCACCTTCTACGGCCACGGTGGCACCGACATCTGGAACCCTACCCAGCAGGCCGACATCGCCGCCAAGATGTTCTCCATCGGGGAGTCGTCGGAGTGGGTCTGCAAGTAGCCGGGTGATCTCAGCGCTGCTGGCCCGCTGGTTCCTCAGCCCGCGCTGGCGGGGCTCCCGGCTGCGGTCCGACGCGGCCGGCCTGATGATCCTGGTGGGCACCCTCTTCGGCCACCCCCCTCCCCCGCCGGACCGCCCGGTGCCGACCATGGTCGAACCGGGGGCGGCACCCGCTCCGCGCCCGGCCTCCGGCGGGGAGCGGAAGAGGCGCTGAGGAGCCCGCCCGGGCATAGAATCGGGCCGTGACCCAGATCCAAGCTCCGCTGCCACCGGAGAGCCTTCGCTCCTGGATGGAGGGGCGGAGCGAGGCCTGGAGCGATGCGCTCGCGGAGCTGGTGGCGCTGGAGTCCCCGAGCGGCGACCAGGAGGCCCTTGCCCGGTGTGGGGATCTCGTCGCCGAGCTGGCGGAGCGCTGGGTGCCCGGGGTCAGGCTCGCCCGGCCGACTCAGGTGACGGTGCCGGACCTGAGCCTGACCCTGGACGGCGACCCCGGCGCCGGGGTCCTCCTCCTCTGCCACCTGGACACCGTCTGGGGAGTGGGGACATTCCCCGGCGGGCTGCACCGGGAGGGCCGCCGGATGAGCGGGCCGGGGGTGTTCGACATGAAGGGGGGGGTGATCGTGGGGCTGGCGGCGCTGGCGGCGGTGGCGGAGCATGGAGGGGCCGCGGGCCAGCTGACGTTGCTCTGCACCGGCGACGAGGAGGTGGGAAGCATTGACTCCAGGCCGAGGATCGAAGAGGCCGCCCGCGAGAGCACCTCGGTACTGGTCCTCGAACCCCCCGCTGGGGGCGCCCTCAAGGTGGGGAGGAAGGGGGTCGGGACCTACCGCCTTCGACTCCACGGCCGGGCCGCGCACGCGGGGTTGGAGCCGGAGCTGGGGGTGAACGCGGTGGCCGAGCTGGCGCGCCTGGTGGACGAGGTGGGGAGGCTCAGCGACCCCGAACTTGGGACCACCGTCACCCCCACCGTGTTCCACGGCGGGGGTCGGGTCAATGTGGTCCCGGAGCTGGCCCAGCTGGAGGTGGACGTCCGCTTCGCCACCTCCGCTGAGGCCACCCGGGTCGAGAGGGGGCTGCGCCGGCTGAAGCCCCGCCACCAGGATGCCGCCCTCGAGCTGGGTGGTGGTCCCAACCGCCCCCCCTTGGAGACCTCCGCCTCAGCGGCCCTCTTTGCAGTCGCCGCAGAGGTCGGCAGCTGGCTCGGCTTGCCCCCGATCCAGGCGGTGACGGTGGGAGGGGGAAGCGACGGCAACTTCACCGCCGCCCTGGGAGTCCCGACCCTCGATGGGCTCGGCATCGTCGGGGGCAACGCTCACGCGCCGGGCGAGTGGGCGGACCTGGGCTCCATTCCCGAGCGGGCGGCCCTGCTCGCCGGTTGCCTCTGGCAGCTCAGCCCTTCTCGGGTGCGCTCGTGATCGCGGAGCTGCCCCGGCTGCGCTTGGAGGGCGCCCGTCTGCGGGTGGTCTCCCTTCCCCTGGTCTCGCCGTTCACAACCAGCTTTGGCACCCAGACCCGCAGGGAGGCGGTGCTGGTGGAGCTGTACGGGGAGGGGATGCGGGGTTGGGGCGAGTGCGCCGCGGGGGTGGAGCCGGGGTACTCCTACGAGACCCGGGCGACCTCCCTGGAAGCCCTCCGCCACCACATCCTCCCCGCCGTCCTCGGGGCGGAGCCGTCCACCCCTGCCCAGCTGGCCGCCCGCTGGGGCTGGGTCCGGGGTCACAACATGGCCAAGGCGGCGGCGGAGATGGCCATCCTCGACCTGGCGGGGAAGGTGGCGGGCATGAGCCTGGCGGCCATCCTCGGCGGGACGAAGGAGGAGATCCCGAGCGGGGTCAGCATTGGCATCCAGCCCTCCCTCCCGGCCACCCTGGTGCTGATCGAGGGCTACCTGGCCGAGGGGTACCGGCGCATCAAGCTGAAGTGCAAGCCGGGGTACGACCTCGAGCTGGCTGGGGAGGTCCGGCGGGCGTTTCCCACCACCCCCTTGATGCTGGACGCCAACAGCGCCTACACCCTTGCCGACCTGGAGCGGCTGCGCCAGCTCGACCATTTCGACCTCATGATGATCGAGCAGCCGCTGGCACACGATGACCTGGTGGACCACGCCACCCTGCAGTCCCAGATCAGGACGCCGATCTGCCTGGACGAGAGCGTGGAGTCGGTGGCGGACCTCCGAGCCGCCTTCCGCCTGGGCTCGGGCAGGATCCTCAACATCAAGGCGGGACGGGTGGCCGGGCTGATGCCGGCGCTGGCCATCCACGACGCCTGCCTTTCGGAGGGCTGGCCGGTGTGGTGTGGGGGGATGCTGGAGACCGGGATCGGGAGGGCGGCCAACCTGGCCCTGGCCTCCCTCCCGGGCTTCACGCTGCCCGGGGACACGTCGGCGAGCGACCGCTACTTCCACCAGGACATCCTGGGGACCCCGTTCCGCCTCTCTCTACAAGGGACCCTCCCGGTACCGAAGGGGCCCGGGCTCGGGGTGGTGGTCGACGAGTCGGCTCTCGACCGTACGACGGTCCACCTGGAGGTGGTCTCCTGAGACACCGCGCGGATCTTCTGGCTGAGAGCTGATGGGGCAGGTCGTGGTGGTGGGGGGCGCGGAGCTCGCCGAGCGGGTGCGCCGGCTGCTGCCCAACTTCGAGGTGCTGGGGCATGACTCCGAGCCCGAGCTTGAGGACCCGGTCACCGCCCTGGAGACAGTCCGCTCCCTCCTGGATTCGGGCTCCGGCCCGGACTCCCTGGTCTGCTCCGCCCTCCCGGGGTTCGCCCTTCTCGGCCAGGTCCCCAGGCTCTCACCCTCGCGCTGCTTCGTCACCCCCGAGGGTTCTGTGTGGCCAGGAGAGACAGTCCGCTGGATGGCAGAGGCGGTGGGGATGATCGTTCTGCCGGCGCTGGAGGCGCTTCCGGCGATGCTCCTCGGCCGGTCGGGGACCCCGCTTCCCGCCCCCCGAGGGCTGACCGCGGTGGTCGAGCCAGCGCCCGCCGCCCCGCGGCCGCCGAGCCCGGCCAGGCAGGCCCCCCCTGCCCCCACCTATGACTGGGC
>JAJZGN010000013.1 GCA_021798435.1 bacterium
GCGGAGATCTGAGGTGGGGCCGCTCCCTCTCTGGCAGGCCGCCGCCCTCGGGGCTTTGGGATTGCTTGCTCTCCTCCCGCGCCTTGTGGGCTGGACCTACGTGTTCCAGCTCGACGAGTACCTGCCCCCCCGCCTCCTCGCCAGCCTCCGGCGCCGCCTCGCTGCCCGACCCTGGCAGACGGCCGTTCTGGGGGTCGCGGCGGCAATCCTGCTCCTCCTGGCGGCGCTTCTGCCGGCGCAGCTGCGGCCACTTCCTCTGCTGCTGGCGGCACTGCTGCCCCTGGCCCTCCGCCCCAGCTTTGCCGTCCGCGCGCGCCTGAACTGGACCAAACGCGCCCGCCGGCTGTTCGCCGCCGCCGCCGGGGCCAGCCTTCTCCTCCTCTTCCTGGGCTTCTGGGCCGGCCCCGAGGGCGCGGTGCTGCCCGGCCTCGCCGACCCGCTCTCGGCGCTCGCCCTCAGCCTGGCCGCCATCGCCTGGAGCCCCTACGAGAGCGGCAGGCGGCGGGCCTTCATGAGGCAGGCCGAGCACCGGCTCGCGGAGGCCCATCCGCTGGTGGTGGGCATTACCGGGAGCTACGGCAAGACCACCACCAAGGTGCTTCTGGCCCAACTCCTGGACGTGCCCGAGGGAAGCTGCTTCGCCACCCCCGCCAGTTACAACACCACCCTCGGCGTCTGCCGGGCGGTCAACGAGGGGCTCCGCCCCCAGCACCGGGTTGCGGTGCTCGAGATGGGTGCCTACCGCCCCGGCGAGATCGCCGAAATCTGCTCTTTCAGCCATCCCCGGGTGGGGGTGGTGACCGCGGTTGGCCCGATGCACCTGGAGCGGTTCGGCACCGTGGGGCGGGTGGCCCAGGCGAAGTCCGAGCTCCTCGCCGCACTGCCCCAGGACGGCTTCGCCGTGGTCCCCTCGGACATCCGGGAGCGATCGAGGCTTCTCGCGCCGCTCTCGGCCCGGCTGGTGGAGGTCGGCCGCCCCGGCGACCGGTGGTGGCTGGAGGGGGTGGAGGTCGCGCGCGGGGCCACCCGCTGCCGCCTCCGGGGGCGCGAGGGGGAGGAGCTGGAGCTGGAGGTCGGTCTCTTCGGCCGCCACCTGCTCCAGGACCTTCTCTGCGCCCTGGCGGTGGCAGCGGAGCTGGGCCGTCCGCTCCCGGAGCTGGCGGAGCGCGCCCGGGGGCTCAGGGGAGCCCCCCACCGGCTCGAGGTGACGCAGCGGGGAGGGGTCACCATCATCGACGACGCCTACAATTCCAACCCCGAGGGCGCCCGGGAGGCGCTGCAGCTTCTGAGCCAGCTGCCGGGCCGGCGCCGGGTGCTGGTCACCCCGGGATACATCGAACTCGGGGACGAGGAGGAGGAGAGCATGTCCGAGCTCGGCCGGCAGGCGGCGGCCGTCTGCACCCATGTGATCCTGGTCGGTCCGCGTCACACCGAGCCGGTGTATCGGGGCCTCGCGGAGGCGGGCTTCCCCCCTGCCCAGGTCAGCGTGGTGGCCGATCTGGAAGAGGCCCAGGCGGTGCTCCCCAAGGTGGCCGGCGACGGGAGCGTGGTGCTCTTCGAGAACGACCTCCCCGACCAATACCGGGAGCAGCCGTGAGCCTTGCTGGCCTCAAGGTGGGGGTGGTCTTCGGTTCCCGGTCCCCCGAGCATGAGATCAGCATCATCACCGCCTGCCAGGTCATGCCGGTCCTCCGGGAGCTGGGGGCGGTCGTCCTGCCCCTCTACCTGACCAAGGAGGGGCGGCTGCTCACCGATCCCTCGTTCGCCGAGCTGTCGACCTTCCGCCGCGAGCTGCCAACCGAGGGAACCGAAGTGGCGGTGGAGCTGGGGAGGGGCAGGTTGCGGACCCCCGGGGCAGGGGTCCTGGGTCGGAGCCGGGAACTCCTCCTGGACCTGATCTTCCCCCTGGTGCACGGCAGTCACGGCGAGGACGGGACGCTGGCCGCCCTCGCCGACCTCCTGCGCCTGCCCCAGGTCGGCTCGGGAACCATGGGCGCGGCCCTGGCGATGGACAAGTACCGGTCCAAGCAGCTGCTGGCCGCGGAGGGCCTCCCGGTGGTGCCGGGGCGGCTGGTGGGCGCTCCGGAGGGTGCCGCCGGACTGGCGCTCCCGGTGGTGGTCAAGCCCAACCGCAGCGGGTCCAGCATCGGGGTGAGCCTGGTGGAGGAGGGGGCCGGGCTGGCACCGGCTTTGGAGTTGGCGCTGCAGTTCGACTCCGCGGCGATCGTCGAGCCGGCGGTGCCGGGGGCGGAGGACCTCAACTGCGCTGTGAAGCGCCGGGGGGAGAGAGCCTCAGAGGTGGAGCGCCCGCGCAAGCAGCAGGGGCTCCTCTCCTACCGGGACAAGTACGTCGGTGGTCCCAAAGGTGGGGCCAAGGGTAAGGCGGACCCCCGCCGTGAACTCCCGGCGGCGATCTCCGCCGAGCTGCGCTCCAAAATCCGGGAGCTGGCGGTCCTGGCCTTCGATTCCCTGGACCTTGGGGGCACGGCGCGGGTCGACTTCCTCCTCTCGGACGGGGGGGAACTCTACGTCAACGAGGTCAACACCATCCCCGGGTCGCTGGCCTTCTACCTCTGGGAGGCCAGCGGCGTGGGTTTCGCCACCCTCTTGGAGGAGCTGGTGACCGAGGCCGTGGAGCTGGGACCGGGCCGGGATCCGAGCCTCAAGGGCAACCTTCTCGCGGCCGGAGAGCTGCTGGGCAAGTGAGGCGTCAGGCTCGCTGCCAGACCCGCTTCATGAGGACCTGGGCCAGCTTGTCCGGGTCGTGGTGGGTGGTGAGCCGCGGATTGGCGAGGTCGGCGAGCACGAACTTGGGCCGGTCCCCGTGCTGGGCCAGCCGCCGCCGGTCGAAGGCGACGCGGCGAATCCCGGCCTCGACGGCGGCTGGGGAGAGCGGCAGGGCGAGGTTGCTGTTGGCCACCACGTAGTCGAAGAGCCCCGGCCCGACGTATTGGTCCAGGACCTCCAGGTGGTCGTGGACCGTGAAATTGGTGGTCTCGCCGGCCTGGGTGGCGACGTTGCAGACGTAGACCTTGAGGGCTGGTGACCGGCGCAAGGTCTCCACCATCCCGTCCACCAGCAGGTTGGGAAGCAGGCTGGTGTACAGGCTTCCGGGCCCCACCACCACCATCTCGGCGTTGAGCAGCGCCAGCTCCGCCTCCGGGTTGAGGGGGGGATGCTCGGGCACCAGGAAGACCTGGCTGATCGGCCCCTTGGCGGTGGGCACGGAGGACTCGCCGACCAGCACCTCCTCCCCGGAGAGGGCGCAGAGGGTGACGCTCTCCAGGGTCGAGGGCACGATCTGCCCGCGCACGGCCAGCACCCGGCCGGACTCCCGCAGCGCGTGTTCGAAGTCCCCGGTGATGGCGGTCATGGCCATGATGAAGAGGTTGCCGAAGGAGTGCCCCTGCAGGGAGCCTTCCTCGAAGCGGTACTGGAAGAGCTCGGCCATGAGGGGCTCGACGTCCGCCAGGGCGGTGAGGCACTGGCGGAAGTCCCCGGGGGGAAGGACCTGGTACTCGGCCCGGAGGCGGCCGGAGCTGCCCCCGTCATCGGCCACCGTCACCAGGGCGGTCACGTTGCCACTGTGGCGCTTGATTCCCCGCAGCAGGGTGGAGAGGCCGGTGCCCCCGCCGATGGCGACGATCCTCGGGCCCTTGCGCAGCCGGCGGAAGTCGTAGAGCCGCTCCACCAGCGCCTTGTCCCCCCCGGGGAAGGGGCTGAGCAGGGACTTGGTGAGCTTGTAGAGTCCGAGCCCCAGGATGAGGAGCCCGACGGAGACGAAGAGGATCGCCCGGACCCAGCGGGGCCAGAACTGCAGGGTGAGGTCGTAGGTGAACGCGGGCAGGCGGGCGTGGAGGTAGAACTCCCTCAGGGCGTAGCTGATCCCCAGGCTGATCGCCACGACCGCGAAGACGGTCACCCCCAGCCACCGCTTGACGTGCAGGCCGGGCACCAGCCAGCGCGTCACGCCCAGATTGAGCCGCGGCGTTCGCATGATGTGGCGGGATCGTACCACCGGCCGAACCCGCCACCCCAGTCCCAGGGCCCGGCCGAGCTATATTGGCCCGGCAGCCGTTGGCGCCGGTGCGGGAGGAAGCCATGGAGGTTCTGGAGACGGCCAGCGTGAAGACTGAGGCGCCGGCCCGGCAGGCCGACCAGTCCTTCGACCGGGAGACGGCGGTCGTCTTCTTCCAGGGTAGGTTGCGGCGCTACGGGGAGTGCCGCCTCGGGCCCATGACCCACGCCCTCCACTACGGCACCGCCTGCTTCGAGGGGATTCGCGCCCATTGGAACCCCAACCAGGAGCAGCTCTTCCTCTTCCGGGCCCGGGAGCACTACGAGCGCCTGGCCCAGTCCGCGCACATCCTGAACATGAGCCTCCCCCTGGATCCCCCGCGGCTCTGCGAGCTGACTCGCGAGCTGCTGGCGGCCAACGGCTTCCGCCAGGACGTCTACGTCCGGCCCCTGGTCTACAAGTCGTCCGAGGAGATCGGGGTGCGACTCCACGGCCTGGAGCGCGACCTCCTGATCTACGCCCAGCCGTTCGGTAGGTACATCGAAGCGGCCACGGGCGTCCGCTGCATGGTCTCCTCGTGGCGGCGGGTGGATGACAACTCCGCCCCCGCCCGGGCCAAGATCACCGGGACCTACGTAAACGCCGCCCTGGCCAAGTCTGAGGCCGTTGAGAACGGCTACGACGAGGCCATCGTCCTGGGGCAGGACGGCCACGTCAGCGAGGGCTCGGCGGAGAACCTCTTCATCATCCGCAAGGGGACCTTGATCACGCCGCCGGTGTCCGACAACATCCTGGAAGGGATCACCAGGGACACCCTGATGCGGCTCTGGAGCGAGGACCTCGGTCTTCCCCTTCTCGAGCGATCGGTCGACCGCACCGAGCTCTACATCGCCGATGAGGTCTTCCTCTGCGGCACCGGGGCCCAGTTCTCCCCGGTGGTGGAGGTGGACCACCGCCAGGTGGGGATCGGCAAGGTCGGCCCCTACAGCCAGGCGCTCGGGGAGCTCTACGCCAAGGTGGTCCGCGGTGAGGTGGAGAAGTACAGGGAGTGGTGCCTCCCGGTCTACTGAGGGCGGGGGCGGAGGGCGCTGGCCAGGGTCAGGCTGGGGAGTCTCATCCGGTCGGCCCGGCGCACCACTTCGCCCACCACCTTGCCGGGGAGGCCCTGAAGGCCCAGCCGCCCCTCCCCGGTCACCACCGGTCCGGCTCCGGCCAGCTCCGAGTCGAGTGCGATCAGCTCCGCCACCAGCTCCGTCGGGGACCAGCCGGGCGCCGCCGAACGTTAACAGGCCGAAGCCCGCGCCGCTGGCGACCAGGACAGGTTGCCGTCGCATCCCGCGGGAGGGGCCAGGATCCGCTCCTCCCGGGCGCTTGTCACCTCGATATGTTCCTGCCGACGCCGCTCGACTGGATCCGGTCGTAGGATGGGAGTCCGGTTGGAGCCACAGGAGACCTGGAGGTGAGCGCAGGCGGCCGCGGGGGGAGAGGATGGTGGGCCCTGCCTGGGCGCTGGGCCAACCAGCACTGGCAGCGCCTCACCATTCGGGGGCGCATCCTCACGGCCATGCTCGCGGTGTCGGTGATCCCTCTCGCGGTTGTGAGTGCCGCCGGGATCGCCGCCCTCCAGGAGCTGAACTCCGGGGCGCTGCAGTCCGCCAACCAGCAGCTCGTGGCCGCCCAGGGCACCCATCTCCAAGAGCTGGTGACCAGTAAGGCCGCAGGAGTCGACGACGAGCTGGCGGCCATCGAGAGCCAGGTGACCCTGGTGGGCAAGGCCGCCCAGGCCGAGCTCTCCTCGCCGGGGTCGGGGCTGGGGACCCTGGACAACGCCTCGAGCTACGCCGTCCTGGGCACGGTCGGGGCGCAGTCGGCGGCTCTGAAGGCGGGCCTCAGCGACCTCGCGGGCCTTCTGACGGAGATCCCGGCGCTGCACCACCGCGAGGTCGCCGAGGCCTGGATCAACCTGCCCCAGTACGGGATGGTTGAGGTCACCCCTGCGAGGGCGGTGAGCGCAGCCGACCGCTCCCGGTTCGAGCAGCTTCTGCCGTCGCCGAGCGTGTATCAGGCGGGGATAGCCCAAGCCGCCGCCGCCGACCAGCTCCAGTCGTCCGCCTGGCGCCAGCTTATCGACCAGTCCCCTCAGACCGCGGTGTGGACTCCTGTGTACAACAACCCCCTGGCCGGCGGGCCCACGGTGACCGTCGCCACCCAGGGGGCCACCGCCGCCGGGACCCAGTTCCAGGTCGGGGCCAACATCACTGTGAGCAGCCTGGTGTCCGCGTTCCTGGCCGGGCCCCCGGGGAGCGCCCAGGGCAGCTACGGCTTCCTGCTGAGCCCAGAGGGCAACGTGATCTCGGTGGGCGCGGCAGGCACCTCGGCGCTGGGGCTGCCTTCCCACGGTCGGCCCACGGAGCCGGTGAGCCTCACCCAGAAGGGCAATCCCTGGCTCCCGGTCGCCACCCAGATGCGCCTCGGGCTCCAGGGTTCCGGGCAGATCACCCTGGATGGAGAGCCTGTCGACGTGTTCTACAGCCCGCTCCCCGCCAGCCAGTGGAGCTATGGGGTAGCGCTCCCGGTCTCCGGCCTGGACGCCAGCGTCGTCGGCTTCTCCCAGGAGATCAGCCACGGGCTGGCCGGGGCGATCGCCGTCCTGATCCCCATTTTGTTGCTGTTGGGGGGATTGGTGCTGATCTTCACCAACCTCCTGAGCCGCCGGCTGCTGGACCCGCTGGCGCGGCTGCGCTCGGCCTCCGAGCGGCTGGCGAAGGGGGACCTGGACACCGCGGTCGCGGTGTCCCCCGGCCCGGTGGACGAGATCGTCGGCCTTGAGCTCAGCCTGGACCGGCTACGCCGCCGTCTGGGGGCCCAGCGGACCCAGATCGAAACCGCCCGGGAGGAGCTGGAGCGGCGGGTCCGGGAGCGGACCGCCGAGCTCGCCCAGCGCAACCAGGAGCTCACCACCCTCAACACCCTGACCTCGGCCCTGGGGCGTTCGCTGGTGGTGAGCGAGCTGGCGACCGCCGCCGCGGCCCAGCTCCAGGCGGTCTGGGACCTCCCGGGGGTCTGGATATACGTCACCGATGGCCTGGACCCCAGCGGCCTGCGGCTGGTGGGGCGCGCGGGTCCGGAGTCCGGGGAGCCTCCGCCCGCGGCAGCCGAAGGTCCCACCGCCCCTGCGGAGATGCTTCTCCTCCCCCTGACCGCCGCCGGAGGTGAGGTCGGGCTGCTGGTACTGCGCGGCCGGGGATCGGTCAACCACCGCCAGCGTGAGCTGCTGGAGGTGGTGGGGGGCCAGCTCGGACTGGCCCTGCGCAACGCCCAGCTGTTCGTGGACACCCAGGAGCTGGCCACCATCAACGAGCGCAACCGCATCGCCCGCGAGATCCACGACACCCTTGCCCAGGGCCTGGCCGGGATCATCGTCCAGCTCCAGGCCGCCGACGCCTGGATGGGGCGGGAGTCGGAACGGTCCCGCGGGGCCCTGCGCCAGGCCACCGAGCTGGCCCGCTCCAGCCTCCAGGAGGCCCGGCGCTCGGTCTGGGACCTGCGCCCGGAGGGGCTGCAGCGGGCGGGCCTGGCCGGGGCGATCCGGGACGAGCTGGCCCGGGTGAGGGAGCGCTCGGGGATTCACACCAGCCTGCGCCTCCGGGGGCTCCGAGGGCTCTCGCTGCCGGCCCAGCTGGAGGTGACGGTGTTCCGGATCGTCAGGGAGGCGGTGGTCAACGCCGTGCGCCATGGATCTCCGACCGAGGTCACGGTCGAGCTCAGCTGGCGCCAAGGGAGGCTCCAGGTGGTGGTCGCCGACGATGGACGTGGCTTCGACCCCTCGGGCCCCTCCCGGCACGGCAGCTTCGGGGTGACCTCGATGCGGGAGCGCGCCGCCGGCGCTGGCGGTGAGCTGGCACTGGACAGCCGGCCGGGAGGTGGTGCCAGAGTGATCCTGTCGGTGCCCTGTCCCAAGGCCGAGGTGGCGAGGTGATTCGGGTGCTGGTGGCGGATGACCACCCGGTGGTCCGGCAGGGACTGTGCGCCATGCTGGAGGCGGAGCCTGACCTCTCCGTGGTGGCTGACGTCGGGGACGGGGCCTCCGCGGTGGCGTCCACTCTCGACCTCTGCCCTGACGTGGTGCTCATGGATGTTCAGATGCCAGGAATGGACGGCATCCAAGCGCTGCGCGAGATCCTCGGGCGCAGCCCCAGCACCCGGGTGGTGATGCTGACCACCTTCGGCCACGAGAACTACGTGGTCCCCAGCTTCCGGGCCGGGGCGGTGGGCTACCTGCTCAAGGACGTCTCCCGCCAGGAGTTGGCGGAGTCGATACGGCGGGTCGCAGGGGGTGAGTCCCTCCTGGAGCGCCCAGCGCCGATCCCGGAGACGGCGGCCATCTCCGATCGGGAGCTGGAGGTGCTCGGCCTGATGGCCCGGGAGATGACCAACCGCGAGATCGCCCAGCGGCTCTTCCTCAGCGAGCACACGGTCAAGACCCACGTCAGCCACATCCTCGCCAAGCTCGGGGCGGTGGATCGAGCCGGGGCCGTTCTGCGGGCCTGGCGGCAGGGGCTGGTGCCGGTGGAGCAGGAGCCCACTCCCGGCGCAAATCAGCCTAATGGGGGATGACGCCGGAGCCGGGCGGCGCCTAAGATCTCTCCACCGCGTGGGTAAGGGGCCCGCGGGCAGTGCCGCCCAGGGCGGTGAGAAGGATCAGGGCACAGGAGGGTTAAGACCGAAGTGAGACACATTCCCAAGCTCTCGTTCTGGCGGATGGCAGGGGTGGCCGCGGTGGCTGCCCTCTTCGTGGCCGCCTGCGGGAGCACCACCACGACCCCGAAGACCACTTCGGGCGGCACGGTGACGTTCGCGGAGCTGCCGAGCGCGCCCCCGAGCTATATCTTCCCGATGGCAAGCGGCACCTACTTCAGCGTCACCAATCTCTCTGACTTCTCGCAGCTGATGTACATTCCGCTCTTCTGGTTCGGCAACACCAGCTCGAGCCCGGTGTTCAACTCCGCCCTCAGCATCGGGAACCAGCCGACCTTCACCGACAACAACACGGTGGTCAACATCACTCTCAAGCACTGGGAGTGGTCCAACGGCCAGCCCATCACCTCGAGGGATGTGATCTTCTGGATGAACATGCTCTCGGCGGTGACTGCCCCAACTGCGCCGGCAGTGGGCAGCAGCAGCGCCCCCGGACCCGGATGGGGGGCTGCCGTCCCGGGTGACTTCCCGCAGAACGTGGTCAGCTACAGCGCTACCGGCACCTACTCGCTGACCATGAAGCTCAATGCCTCCTACAACCCGACCTGGTTCCTCTACAACGAGCTGAGCCAGATCACCCCGCTCCCCCAGGCTTCCTGGGACGAGCTCTCCACCGCGGGCCCGATCGGCAACTACGACACCTCGGCCGCGGCGCGGATGCCGATCCCCAACAGCTCGCCCACAACCTACATGCCGAAGGTGGTTGGTACCGGGTCGACCGGCGCCCTGGGCGTGGCCCAGTTCCTCAACAGCCAGTCGCAGTCCCTCGGGACTTACCAGGGCAACCCCCTCTGGCAGGTGGTCAGCGGGCCCTTCGTCCTCAAGGACTTCACCACCGCGGGCTACGCGAAAATGGTCCCCAACAAGAACTATTCCGGGAGCCCCAAGCCGACGATCTCGGCTTTCGTGGAGGAGCCTTTCACCACTGACACCGCTGAGTTCAACGCCCTCAAGGCGGGAAGCCTGACGATCGGGGCCATCCCCGCCCAGGACATCACTCAGAAGGCGCTCTTGGAGAAGAGCGGGTACACCTTCAACCCGTGGTACAGCTTCGGCTTCACCTACTTCCCCTACAACTTCACCGAGCCGACCACGGGCCCGATCATGCAGCAGCTGTACTTCCGGCAGGCCTTCCAGTCCCTGGTCAATCAGGACCAGTACATCAAGGACTTCCTGGCCGGCTACGGGGTGCCTACCAATGGACCGGTTCCGACCTATCCAACGGGCAACCCCGACGCCAGCCCGCTGGAGAGCAATGGGCTGGTCTACCCCTACAGCGCGAGCAAGGCGGTGAGCCTGCTGACGGCCCATGGCTGGTCCGTCAAGCCCGGTGGCCTCACCACCTGCACCAAGCCTGGCACCGCCGCCGATGAGTGCGGCAAGAACATCGCCAGCGGAGCTCAGCTGAGCTTCCGCCTCCTGTACGCGCAGGGCTCGGTGGCTCTCACCAACGAGATGGAGGCTCTTCAGTCCACCGCCGAGCAGGTGGCGGGGATCAAGCTCACCCTCTCGACGGGTCCTTTCCAGCAGGTGATCGGCACGGCCTTCAACGGCTGCACTTTCTCGACCCCCTGCAGCGGGTGGGACATGGCCAACTGGGGTGGTGGCTGGGTCTACTCCCCGGACTACTTCCCAACCGGTGGGGAGATCCTGGGAACCGGCGCCTCCAGCAATGGCGGCGACTACAGCAACCCCACCAACGACCACAACATCCAGGCCACGCACACGGCTTCGAACCAGACCGCTGAGCTCAAGGCGCTCTTCACCTACGAGGACTACCTGGCCCAGCAACTGCCGGTGGTGTACATGCCGACGACCCCGTACCAGCTCACCATGTACAAGAGCAATCTCAACGGGCTCACCCACCAGGGGATCTTCGACGAGTTGTACCCCCAGTTCTACTCGTTCTCCTGATCTGAGCTAACGGCGGCGTCAACCTGGACTGCAAAGGTCCAGGTGGGGCCCGGCCCACGGGGCCGGGCCCCAGGACGTCAGCCCGTCCACTTAGGAAGCGGCGCAAGGGAGTGAGGCGAAAGTGATCGGATACATGATCCGGAGGGTCGGCCAGGCCATCGTGGTCCTCATCGGGGTCACGATCATCACCTTCATCCTGCTACACCTTCTCCCGGGGAGCCCGGTACGGGCAATCCTCGGCACCAGGGCCAGCCCGTCGACCATAAGGCAGCTCAACGCCGAGCTGGGCTTCAACAAGCCGCTGTATGTCCAGTACGGGCTCTGGGTCTGGAACCTCGCCCACCTCAACCTGGGGTTCTCATACAAGCTGAACCAGCCGGTGATGGCGCTGATCGGTCAGCGGCTGCCCAAGACTTTGTTCTTGGTGGGCTCGTCTTTGGTGCTGGCGGTGATCATCGCCGTGCCGCTCGGGATCTGGTCGGCGGTGCACCGCAACCGGACTGACGACTACGTGCTCACCGGGCTGAGCTTCATCTTCTACTCGATGCCCACCTTCCTCCTGGGGATCCTCCTCATCATCCTCTTCAACCAAACCCTGAACTGGCTGCCGTTCGAGGCGCCCCAGAACCAAACCTTCCCCTGGACCGACCTCAACGGGATGGTGCTGCCGGTCATGACCCTCACCGCGGTGACGGTCGCCCTCTTCAGCCGCTACATGCGCTCCTCGATGCTGGAGCAGATGATCCAGGACTACGTCCGCACCGCCCGGGCCAAGGGTGTCTCCAACCAGGCCATCCTCATGATTCACGTGCTCCGCAACGCGCTCATCCCGGTGATCACCCTGGTCGGGCTGTCGATCGGGGGAATCGTGAGCGGCGCGGTGGTGACCGAGGACGTGTTCAACTATCCCGGGATGGGGCTCCTTTACTACAACGCCGCCGTGAGCGACGACTTCCCGACCCTGCTCGGGTTCGTGGTGGTCGTGGCCCTGGCCACGGTGATCGGCAACCTCCTTGCGGACATTCTGTACGCCGTCGCCGACCCGAGGATCCGCTATGTCTAGCCGGGCCGGGAATTCAGCACTTGAGTTCAGCGAGGGAAGGGAGTGAGCGCCGCGGATCCGACTGCCAACCTGCCCCTGGCCGGGGCGCTACCGGAAGGCGGGGAGGGCTACCGCTCAGGGTCCATGTGGCGGCTCATCCTGGCGGTCTTCTTCGAGAACCGGCTGGCGATCGTGGGGCTGGGGATCATCGTCTTCATGGTCCTGTTCAGCTATGTGGGGCCGCTGATCTACCGCACTCAGCAGGTTTTCAATAATCCCAACATCGCCCACCTGGGTCCCAGCCTGGCCCATCCCCTCGGGACCGACCAGGTGGGGTACGACAACCTCGGGCGGCTGATGCTGGGCGGGCAGAGCTCCCTTGAGGTCGGCTTTGCGGCCGCCATCATCGCCGTCCTGGTTGGGGTGATCTGGGGGGCTGTCTCCGGACTCGCCGGGGGGATCGTCGACACGATCATGATGAGGATCGTGGACGCCATGCTGGCGGTCCCGTTCTTGGTCGCCCTCATCCTCTTGGGAGCGATCTTCACCACCTCGACCCTGGAGCTGATCGTGGTCATCGGGCTGGTGGCCTGGCTGGTGCCGGCCCGGCTGGTGCGAGGAGAGACCCTGAGCCTCAGGGTGCGCGAGTACGTGCAGGCCGTCCGGGTCATGGGCGGCAGTACCCGCCGGGTGCTCTTCCGCCACATCATCCCCAACACGGTGGGGGTGATTGTGGTCAACGCCACCTTCCAGGTGGCCGACGCGATCATCGCCGTCGCCACCCTGAGCTTCCTCGGGATCGGGGTCCCACCGCCAGCCACCAACTGGGGCGGCGAGCTCAGCAACGGGCTCAGCTACATCTATGCCGGGTACTGGTGGCTGATCTACCCCGCTGGGCTGGCAATCGTGCTCACAGTGGTGGCCTTCAACTTCGTCGGAGACGCCCTCAGGGACGCTCTGGAGGTCCGGCTGCAGCGGCGCTGAGTCGGCCGCAGTTCTGAGGATGCCCGGGCCGGCGAGCCACTCGCCGGCCCGGGCCGACCTTCCCTCCGCCCCCGCCGGGGGCCAGGGCCAAGGGAGGCAAATGGCCCAGCCCGTGGCCGTCCGGGCCCGCGGCCTCAGATCGCGAGGACTCAGGGGCGGCCGGGCACGCCGGAGCTGGGCCCCTCGGTGATCAGGGGTGGCGACTTGCGGTGAGCGGTGCGGGCTCAGCGCTGAGGTGGGGAGGATAGCTGAGTTCGCGGGGCCACCTGGGGGCGCTCTGGTCAGAGCTTGGAGTTACTGATCGAACGGTGACTGCCGAGGAGTCCTGGCACCAGGAGCAGGAACAGCAAGGGCACCACAGCACCCAGCGCCCCGGACAGGATCAGCACCTGCCGCGCCCCGATGGCCGCCGCCAGCGGGCCGGTCACGGCACTGGAGAGAGGTGTGAGGCTGAAGGAGACCATCATGTCCAGGCTGGCCACCCGTCCCAGGATCTGCCCGGGAACCTCCACTCCCATCCGGGAGAACCAGATCACGTTCCCGAGGGCGATCCCGCTCACCGTCACGAACGAGAGCGGCAGCAGCTCCCAGGCCGCTCCCGCCAGTCCCATGGGCACCAGGGCGGCCGTGCCGACGGACCAGCTCACGAATATCCAGTTGACGTCACGGCGGGGGACGCCTCGCCAGCCGACATAGATCGCGGTCAGGATGGCACCCAGGCCGCCGCAGGCTCCAAACAGGCCGAGGGTCTCCGGCCCCGAGTGGAGTCGGTACTTGATGAGGTAGGGGATGAGGACCGTCAGGGGGCCGGTCAGGGCGATGTTGGCGATCCCCGCAGCCAAGAGTCCCGCCCAGATCCAGGGCAGGCCTCGGACGAAGCGGAGCCCCTCCCGGATCTCACGGAGGACGGCGGACCGGCCAGGTGCTGGCACCGCGTCCGCCGCAGTGGGAGTCGGTTGCGAAGTGGCCATCGCCGCCAGCGCGGCGCCTGCCACCATGAACGTGCCGGCGTCGAGAAGGAAGGCCAGGCCGGTTCCTCCGGCGGCGATCAGGACGCCGCCCACGGCCGGTCCCAGAAGGCCCGAGGTCAGCGGCTGGACGAACTGCTCCACCGCCATCGCCTGGGGCACCAGATCCGGGCGGATGAGGCTGGGAACGATCGCACGGGAGGCGGGGAGGAAGAATGCCTGACTGGTCCCATACACCGCGACCAGCACCACGATCTCCCAGAGCCTCAGCTGATGCAGCAGGACGAAGGTGCCGAGCCCCGCGACCATGACTCCGCTGACCACGTTCCCCAGCAACATGACAAGGCGCCGGTCGAGCCGGTCGCTCAGAACACCGCCCAAGAGCAAGAGCAGGACCTGAGGGAGGCCGAAGGCCGCGGATACCACCCCGAGAGCGGTGGGAGCGTTGGAGACCCGATAGACCTCCCAGGCGATGGTCACGAAGTAGATGCCATCCCCGAAGAGGGAGACCGTGCCGCCGGTCCAGAGCAGGACGAAGTCCCGGACCGAGAGCAGGTCCCTCAGGTTCTGAGGCATCAGGCGGCGCATGTCAGTGTCCTCTTGGGTAACGCGGGAGTGGCCGACCGCCTCGACCAGGAAGGTGGTGGTGGAGGCAAGCGCCGGTGCCGAGCGCCTGGGCTCAGGGGGACCAAGACGCCTCCCTTAGGAGCTGTGGCTCGAGGGTGGGCGCCCGGCGGAAGGCAAATTGTAGCGACGTCGCGCCTCGCCGACTTGCACTCGGCGTGGCTGACTGTCCAACGTCGGCCGGGGCGACGGACCGTGGGCCAGCCGGGTCCAGGTGCATTGGAGTCGGCGGCCTTCACCACTTCGAAGTTGCCCTCCAGTCGGGCCTGGGGGCCAACCTCCTCGAATCGTCCCGGGGACCCCAGGTGCCACCCCGGCGGGCGATCGGGAGGTCAGTTCAGCTGCTCCACGCTCCGCCAGAGACGGCCGATGGGCTGACGAGGGTCGCCGGCGACCAGGATTGGTAAGCCGTTCTCCTGGGGCATGCAGTAGGAGCAGCTCGAGTTCCCGGCGACGCTCACCTGTCGGAAGGCCGCCGACACTTCCCGGAGGGGCACCCCGACGGTGATGACCAGCTGGGCGGTGCAGTGGCCTGGGCCCCAGAAGTAGAAGCTGTTGTTTCCGCTGATCGCAGGGGGGAGGCCCGAGGCGGGCCCGAGCACATCAATCGCGGCCGCCTCCCCGTAGTCGTTGGTAAAGATGCAAGCATCGCGCCGCTCTGGAACGGGAAGACGGCGGTACACGGTGGCGACTTCCCGGGTCAGGCTCTCCCAGCCGAAGCGATCTGCCAGCCACTGAGGTAGGACGGCGTTTTGGTGCAAGGCGATCTCGGCCCCGGCATCGCTCCCCAGGAAACCGTAGGCACGGGCGAAGGTCGGGGGTGGCAGGATGGGCATGGCGATGGGGGCCAGCAGCACCCCACTGACCGCCAGAGCCCCCAGGTAGCCCCAGTGCCACCAGCCCCGGCGAGCTGCTGCGAAGCGGGCCTCGAGCCAGACCGCACCGGCCCCGAACATCATGGGATACGCCGGCGCCAGGTAGTAGGACTTGGTGGGGGTGAAGGCGAAGTAGACGAAGAGGGCGATGAAGGCGATCCCCAGGGCCCGCAGTTCCGGCCCTCCGCGACCGCGCAAGTACCAGTAGGTGCCGCCGAGCCAGAGCGGGAGGGTGAGGGGGTTCATGACGTAGGCCTGCTGCGCGATGAAGTTGAGGGGCGAAGGCGGCAGCAGGGTTGCCAGGTAGTTGTGCCAGTACGGCAGAGTGGGCCACCCGTTCTGGAACTCCCACACCAGGTACGGCGCCAGGAAGAGGGCGGCGACGCCCGCACCCATCCAGGCATAGCGGGACCGCAGGTGGGCCCGCGCCGGGGTCGCCAGGAGCCCACCGCCCAGCGCCGCGAGGAAGAAGAGGATTGTGACTTTGGTCGCCAGCCCCAACCCGGCGGTGGCGCCGACGGCCAGCCAGAGCCGGTGGTCGCCACCGCGGAGAAGCCGGATCACAAGGAGAGCGATCAATGCCCACCAGAGCTCATCCAGGGAGTCCATGGAGAAGATTGCCCCGGTGGCCAGGAAGGTCAGGCAGAAGAGGGTTCCCGCCGCCGCCACGGCCTGGGCCCGCCGCCGACCGCCCAGCTCTCGGGCGATGAGTCCTGTGACCACGATCAGGGCACCGTTGGCGAGCGCGGGGACCACGTGGATGGCGACCAAGGAGTCCCCGGCGATGCGGTCGACCAGCCAGGCGAGCAGGGCTATCAAAAAGGGGAAGTCTACGTAGCCCAGGGAGAGGTGATGCCCGGCGGCGATGTAGTAGAGCTCGTCACGGAAGTAGCCGTAGTTGCCGGCGACCAACATGTGGGCTGCGAACCCGCATAGCCCAAGAACCGCAAGCATCCCCGAAGGGCTGGTCAGGGAGCGGGAAACGTCCCTGGGCTGATCTGAGCCCGCGTGCCGGTCCGAAGTCAGTGAGGTGATCATGCCCGCAGTCTCCCCTCCCCGCGGGGCCGTGTCGTCCCGCTGCAGGCGGAAATCTTGGAGCCGAAAAGATGAGGTGATCTCCTCCCCAGGGAGGATGTGGACATCCGCAGGGCCGCCTAGGATGGGCGCCATGGCGAGGGTTGGAACCTGGCATCAACCAGCGGGCGTGAGTCCCGCTTTCGCCACTCTGGTGGAGCGGGCCGGCGCCAGGGCACGGCTGGGGCGACCACACCCGTCTCCCTCGGCGCGCAGCCGTCCGTGGAGAGGGTATGACGCCGGAAACGGCAGCTGTGGGTGGGGCCAAGAGGCCGCCGGTGTGGCACTTCCACGCCCCGCACGACCGGATCTTCGAGGGCGACCTCCTGGACCAGCCGGGGAATCGGGCCCCCAGCGATCGGGGAGTGGCTGGAGTCGATCTCGACACCGTGGTCGACGGGGAGGCACCCGGGGCGGCGCCGATGCTCTTGGAACTCCAGGATGCTCTTCTGGCAAGCCGGCATCCCCCGGCCCCAGGGTGGCCCGGCTGGGGCTGGAGCAGCTCCCCGACAAGACGCGGATGGCTGACGCTCTCGAGGGTCGAGAGGGCTTCGACTTCGCGGGCCACCACCTCCGGGCTCACATCTCAAGCCGGTGGCTGGAGCGCGGCAGCCGAGGCCGCCGCTGGCGGCGCTGGCCGTCGGCGCGGAGGATCAGGCGGAGACGCCAGGCGGGGAATGCCCGTGCCCACCGCACCGGCAACTGGGTGAACGATGTCCGGATGTTGATCTCTGACCTGAACCCGTTCCTGCGCGACGGGGGCAATCACCTCCGCACCCGGAACGTGGCCGAGAGGCGCGGCCAGGTGGACTTTCACGCGGGGCACCGACAAATTCGCGTCTTGGTGAGGGGGCACGGGCGGACCCTGACGGCGAGGCGGGCCATGAGGGGGAGGAGCGCTTGGTTTCAGCATCAGGGTCTGGTCCCCTGGCGCCGCCCCGTCCGCCCCCGGAGGGCGGTGCGACCATGCTGAAAGGCTATCGGTGAGCCACGTGGGGGAAGCCCGTACGCACGGACCGAAACGGGAAACGGGAGGCGGGTCGGCGGCGCCGACACCGGGCCCCCGACCATCGATGTCCCCCTTTTATCGCCGCCCCCTGCACACGGCAGAGCGACTCGCCGACCTCGCCCTGGCGCTTCTCATCGCCGTCACCGCTGAGGCCCTGCTGTCGCTCAGCACCTCGCCGTCCCACAATCTCCCGGTCGCCAGTGGGTCCATGATCGCCGTGGCCACGCTGCCACTCGCCTGGCGTCGGCGGTGGCCGTACCCAGTCTTTCTCGTCTGTGGCGCGGCGGCCCTGGCCCATGTCGCCCTCGGCTACCAGAACTCCTTCCCCGTGACGTTCGCGGTCTTGGTCGGCCTCTACAGCGTGGCCGCCCACTCGCAGCCACGGACGGCCTGGTTCGCCGCGGGCCTGGTAGCCATTCTGCTCCCGGTCAACTTCGCCTTCAGCTGGGCCCAGCAGCACGAGGTCACCCTCGCCGACATCCCTTACAACTACGGGTTGTTCGCCGCGGCCTTCGTCCTGGGCGACGACTTTCGCCAGCGCCGCGCCCTAATCGCGCAGCTGCGCGAGGACCAGCGCCGGCTGGTCGAGAAGGAGCGAGAGGGGCTAGCTCGGGCCCGGGAGGAGGAACGCGCTGGGATCGCCCGCGAGCTCCATGACGTGATCGCTCACAGTGTCAGTCTCATGGTCCTCCAGGCCGGTGCCGCGAGACGCGTGGCGCGCCGCCAGCCGGCGGTCGCGGAGGAGGCTCTGGCCACCATCGAGGGGACCGGGCGGGAGGCTCTGCAGGAGACGCGTCGCCTCGTGGGCCTGGTGCGCGCCGGGGCCAGTGAGCTGGCCCCGCAGCCGAATCTCCATGACCTCGAGGAGCTGGCCCGGACGATGGGCCAGAGCGGCCTGGAAGTACGCCTCGTGATCACCGGACCCGCCACACCGCTGTCCCCGGGGGTGGAACTATCGGCCTTCAGGATTGTGCAGGAGGCGCTCACCAACACGTTGCGGCACAGCGACGCCCAGCGCGCCGACGTGGGGGTGGAATACGGCACCGACTTTCTTCGCCTTCGGATCACCGACCTGGGCAGGCCGCGCGACGGAAGCCAGGGCCCGGGGCACGGTCTCCTTGGGATGCGCGAGCGAGTGGCGCTCTTCGGCGGCACCCTACGCGCCGAGGCCGCACCGGAGGGAGGGTGGCGGGTGGAAGCGGCGCTGCCGCTGGAGAAGGGCAGATGATCCGGATCGTCATCGCCGACGACCAGCCGCTGGTGCGGGCCGGCCTCCGCCTCATGTTCCAGCCCGAGCCCGACGTCGAGGTGGTGGGCGAGGCCGCGGACGGGCGCCAGGCGGTGGACCTCGTCCAGTCGCTCCGGCCGGACGTGGCGGTCCTCGACATCCGAATGCCGGTTATGGACGGACTCCGGGCCACCTCGGAGCTGCTGCAGCGGCGGCCAGCCAGCCAGACGCGCGTCCTGATCCTCACCACCTTCGACGACGACCAGTACGTCTATCGGGCCCTTCGGGCGGGCGCCAGCGGGTTTCTGCTCAAGGACGCACCCCCTGAGCAGATCGTGAGTGGGGTGAGGATGGTGGCCGCGGGCGACGCCCTCCTGGCGCCGGCGATCACCAAGAGGCTGATCGCAGATTTCACCTCCCGGACCAGGCCCGACCCCGGACGCCCCGCCCCCTGGGCGGAGCTGACGGTCCGCGAACTGGAGGTGCTGCGGTTACTGGGCCGGGGAGGCTCCAATGCGGAGATCGCCGCGGCGCTCCACCTCGGCGAATCCACTGTCAAGACCCACGTGGGGCACATCCTGATGCGCCTTCAACTTCGCGACCGGGTCCAAGCGGTCGTCTTCGCCCACGAGCAGGGACTGCTTATCGAGGACCTCAGAGACGCGCCGCTGGGGTGATGGTCCCGAGGAGGGTCTCAGGACAAACGGCGACCCGCGACGCCATAGGTTTGGGGCTGGCGCCCTGGTTGGCCTCGAGATCGCCAGGACCCTCTGAGGGGGTGATGGAGCTTGCCCAGCGCGACGGCGACCGCCTCCGGATGAGAGCAGCCCACAACCCATTCGTCCCGGCCCGCGTAGCCGATATACTACGAGCGTGACACAGATTCCGCTTCGAGAGCTCCGGGCCACAACCTCCGCCATCCTCCGACGGGTGGAGGCCGGAGAGAGCATCGTCGTAACGGTTGACCGTCGCCCTGTGGCAACTCTGGTGCCGTTTGAGCGCCGACTGGCCTGGGTGCCGGCTCAACAGGTGTGGGCCCGGATCCTGGCTACCGCGACGGATGCTGGCTTGACAGCGGAGTTGGATCGCCTGGTCCCAGATCGAGTGGCAGACCTGTGAATATCGTCCTCGACACCTCAGTCTTCATCGCTCGCGAGAGCGGACGGCGCCTCGCGGCGCTTCCCGACGATGCGGCCACTGCCATCTCCGTGATCACCTTGGCGGAGCTCCGGCTGGGGGTCTTGGTGGCCGACGACCCTGGCACCAGGGCGACTCGGCTGGCCACCCTGGAGGTCGCCACCCGTGACCACATGCCCCTCCCGGTCGATGAGCAGGTCGCGGATCAGTTCACCCGCCTCGTTGCGCAGCTGCGGATGGCTGGTCGCAATCTGCGCGTGTTGGACACGTTGATCGCG
>JAJZGN010000165.1 GCA_021798435.1 bacterium
CGGGGCGATGTTGAAGTCTCCTCCGAGGACGAAGGGCTTCCCTCCTGCCAGCTCAACCGCCACCCGCTTCCTGAGTTCCTCCAGAAAGGCCAGCTTATAAGTGAAGTAAGGGTGGCCTAGCTCGCGGCCATTGGGCACATAGACGCTGGCCACGCGCAGGGGGCCGCAGTCTGCTGCCAGGTAGCGGGCCTCGACCCGGCCGTCTGGGGCCAGAAGGTCGAGCCCGCTCTCGGCATTTTCGAGCCCGACCCGCGACAGCACCGCGACCCCGTTCCACCTCCCCTCGCCGTGCTCCGCAACCCGGTAGCCGGCGGCCTCCACCTCGGCCCTGGGGAAGGCGCCGGCCTGGCACTTGGTCTCCTGAAGGAGGAGCACGGCGGGCCGGCGCCGGGCCAGCCATTCGAGCACCAGGGGCAGCCGAGCCTGGATGGAGTTGACGTTCCAGGTGGCGATCAGCACCGCGAGCTGCCCGGGGGTCGGCTCATCCCACCCGCTCCAGGTCGGAGCTCGCGAACTGCTCGAAGTAGAGGCGCGAGTAGACACCCTCCTGAGCCAGGAGCTCGGTGTGGGTGCCCCGCTCCACGATCTCGCCGTGGTCCAGGACCAGGATCTGGTCCGCAGCCAGGATGGTGGAGAGGCGGTGGGCGATGGCGATGGTCGTGCGCCCGCCCATCAGCTCTTCCAGCGCCGACTGGATGGCTCGCTCGCTGTGGGTGTCCAGGGCGCTGGTGGCCTCGTCCAGGACCAGCACCCTGGGGTTCTTGAGGATGGCCCGGGCCAGCGCCACCCGCTGCTTCTCCCCACCGCTGAGACGGTATCCCCGCTCCCCGGTCATGGTGTCGTAGCCGTCGGGCAGCTCCATGATCCGGTCGTGAATGGAGGCTGCCTGGGCGGCCCGCTCCAGCTCCTCCTGGCTGGCCTCCGCCTTTCCCACCAGGAGGTTCTCTCGGATCGTGCCGTGGAAGAGGAAGGTCTCCTGGGTCACGACAGCGATCGCATCCCGGAGCGTCTCCTGCGTGAGGTCCCGAAGGTCGTGGCCGTCCAGGGTGACCCGGCCCGCGTCCACGTCGTAGAGGCGGGCCGCCAGGTAGGTGACGGTGCTCTTGCCAGCTCCACTGTGTCCGACCAGTGCGATCAGCTGACCCGGGCTGGCATGGAAGGAGATGTCGCGCACCGCGGGCGGCGAGTCCGCCTCATACCGGAAGGTGACCCCCTCGAAGGCCATCTCCCCCCGGATCGAGGCCGCCGGGATGGCCAGGGCCCCCTCGCGGTCCTGGATCTCCACCTTCTCGTCCAGGTACTGGAAGATGCGCTCGAAGAGGGCCAGAGCCCCCTGCAGCTCGACCTGGATGTTGAGCAGCTGCCCGACCGGGAAGAAGAGCTGGGACTGGAAGGTGGTGAACGCCACCAGCGTGCCCACCGACGCCCCTCCGGTCCGGCCGGCACCGAGGAAGACCCCCGCCACCAGGTAGACCAGGGCCGGCAGGATGGAGAAGAAGGTGGAGATGAAGCCGAAGAACCACCGCCCCACCATCTGCTGGCGGATCATTAGGTCGGTGAGTCGCCCGGTTTCGTTGACGTAGCGCTGATGAGTGACCTTCTCCCGGCCGAACACCTTGCTGAGTAGGATCCCGCTCACCGAGAGGGTCTCCTCAGCGATGGCCGAGAGATCGGCCAGGGTGGCCTGGGTGTCTGCGCTGACCCTCCGGCGCACCTCTCCCACCCGGGCTGTCACCAGCAGGAAGACGGGCATCAGCACCACTGATAGGAGGGTCAGCTGCCAGCTGAGGACCGCCATGCCGGTCAGGGTGGCGGCGGCCCTGGTGAGGTTGGAGACGATGCTGGTGGCGGTGTTGGTGATAACAGAGTCCACCCCCCCGACGTCGTTGGTGAGCCGCGACTGGATCTCCCCGGTCCTGGTGGCCGTGAAGAAGCGCAGCGGCAGGCTCTGGAGATGGCTGTAGAGGGCGACCCTCAGGTCCTGCATCATCCGCTGGCCGACCACCGCGTTGAGGTAGGTCTGCCAGACCCCCAGTCCGGTGCTGATCACCGGGGTTATCACCATCACCCCGACGAAGATGAGGAGCAGATGGACGTTCCGCTTCAGGATGGCGTCGTCGATGATCAGCTTCAGCATCACCGGATTGACGATCCCGAGGCCGGCCACCACCACCAGGATCAGCAGCACGCCGGTGACCTTCCAGCGATAGGGGCGGAAGAGCCGGAGCACCCGCAGCAGGGTGCTGCGCTGGATCTTCCCCTGGGGGCGCTCCTGCTGGTATCCGGCCATCAGGTGCCGGGGCCCCCCTGCCATACGCATCCCCATCCGCTCTAGCCTTCCACGCTTTTGATCAGGTCAACCCCGAGCGATCTTATCGTTCGGCACGGAGCGCGGGCAGTCGGCCGGTCTAAACTCCGAGAAGGGAGGACTATAGGGGAAAGGAGGCCAGCTTCCATGCCAGAGACCGTTGCCAGGACCCGCCCGCGGACGAAGGCCGCGGTCGCTCGCAAGTTCGTGTACGACTTCGAGGAGGGGAACGCCGGGATGCGGGCCCTGCTCGGAGGGAAGGGCGCGGGGGTGTCCGAGATGACCAGGGCGGGGCTCCCGGTTCCGCCGGGATTCACCATCACCACCGAGGCGTGCCTGGCGTACCTGGAGAAGGGCGCCTTCCCGGCAGGGATGACGGAGGAGGCCCGAGTCCACCTGCAGAAGCTGGAGGCGACAGCCGGCCGGCGGTTCGGGGATCCCGAGGACCCCCTACTGGTCTCAGTGCGCTCCGGCGCCGCCTTCTCGATGCCCGGAATGATGGACACGGTCCTCAACCTCGGCCTCAACCAGCAGACCCTGGAGGGACTGGCCCGGGCCACCGGGGACCTGCGCTTCGCCCGCGACGCGTACCGGAGATTCGTCCAGATGTACGGGCGGATCGTCCTGGGCATCGAGGGCGAGCTCTTCGACGGGGAGTTGGAGTCGGCCAAGCGTCGCCAGGGGGTGAAGACCGACGCGGAGCTCGATCCTCGCTCGCTGGAGGAGCTGGCCACCACCTACCGCGCGATCGTCGAGCGCAGCACCGGCAATCCCTTCCCGGAGGAGCCCTGGGAGCAGCTCACCGGGGCGATTGCGGCGGTGTTCTCGTCCTGGAACGGCAAGCGGGCCATCGCCTACCGCGAGTACAACCACATCCCGCACACCCTCGGGACCGCCGTCAATGTGCAGGCGATGGTCTTCGGGAACATGGGGGAGGACTCCGGCACCGGGGTGGCCTTCACCCGCGACCCTTCCACCGGCGAGCGCCGCCTCTATGGTGAGTACCTGCTCAACGCCCAGGGTGAGGATGTGGTGGCCGGGATCCGTACCCCTCAGCCGATTGCCACCTTGGAGAGCAGCCTGCCGGAGCTTTACCGACAGTTTCAGGAGATCGCCGCAAAGCTGGAGCGGCACTACCGCGACGTCCAGGACATGGAGTTCACCATTGAGCGGGGCAAGCTCTACATGCTCCAGACCCGCACCGGCAAGCGCACCGCCGCTGCCGCGGTCAAGATCGCGGTCGACATGGTGGACGAGGGGCTGATCAGCCGCGAGGAGGGCCTGTCCCGGGTCGAGCCGGAGCAGGTGGATCACCTTCTCCATCGAGCGATCGACCCGAGGGCGGCGCTCGAGGTGTTGGCCCAGGGCCTGGCCGCCTCCCCGGGGGCGGCCACCGGGGAGGCGGTCTTCGACGCCGACCGGGCCGAGGAGATGGCCAGGAAGGGGCAGCGATCCATCCTGGTGCGCATCGAGACCAACCCTGACGACGTGCACGGGATGATCGCCGCCGAGGGCGTGCTCACCTCGCGCGGCGGCCGGACCTCGCACGCCGCGGTGGTGGCCCGGGGGATGGGCAAGCCCTGTGTGGCGGGCTGCGACGGAATCCGGGTGGACCTCGAGAAGCGGCGCTTCGTCGCTGGCGCGGTGACCATCAAAGAGGGAGACCTCATCACCATCGACGGGACCACCGGGCGGGTGATCCAGGGGTCGGTCCCGATGGTCGAGGCGGGGGTATCTGGCGACCTAGAGAAGTTGCTGAGGATGGCCGACCAGGTGCGGCGCCTCAAGGTCTACGCCAACGCCGACACCCCCGAGGACGCCCGCCGGGCTAGGGAGTTTGGGGCTCAGGGGATCGGGCTCTGCCGAACCGAGCACATGTTCATGCAGCAGGAGCGGCTGCCCCATGTGCAGGCGATGATCCTGGCCCCCGACGCGGGCGCTCGGAAGGCGGCCCTGGACGAGCTCCTCCCCTTCCAGCGCGACGACTTTCTCGGCATCCTGGAGGCCATGCAGGGGCTGCCGGTGATCATCCGGCTCATCGACCCGCCTCTCCACGAGTTCCTGCCCAGCCACGACGAGCTGCTCGAGGAGGTGACCCGGCTCAGGGCCCTTAAGAAGACCGGGAAGAGGCTGCGCCGGGCCGAGCGCCTCTTGGCGGCGGTTGAGGAGCTACGGGAGCAGAACCCCATGCTCGGCCTTCGAGGGTGCCGGCTGGGACTGCTCTTCCCCGAGATCATTGAGATGCAGGTGCGGGCCATCGCCGAGGCGGCCTCGCAGCTCCGGCAGCGGCGCGTCCGGGCCGTCCCCGAGATCATGGTGCCGCTCGTAGGGCATGCCGAGGAGCTCCGCCGCTCCCGCTTGGTGATTGATGCCACCCTCAAGCAGGTGGCCAAGGAGCAGGGGGTGCGCTTCGAGACCAAGATCGGGACCA
>JAJZGN010000166.1 GCA_021798435.1 bacterium
GTGGATGGACCCTCCGGACTCCGGGTCCCGATGCGCCTCCCGCTCTTCGGCCTCCATAACGCCGAGAACGCCCTGATGGCGCTGGCCCTGGCGGTGGCGCTGGGGGCAGATCCTCCGGCGGCGGCCGCCGCCGCCGAGAGCTTCAAGGGCCCGGGCCGGCGCTTTGAGATCCTTGGGGAGGCGGCCGGGGTGACAGTGGTGGACGACTATGCCCACCACCCCACCAAGCTGCGGGCCACCGTGGCCGCGGCCCGCCAGATGGCCCCTGGCTCCCAGCTGATCCTGGTCCACGTCCCCCACACCTACTCGCGCACCCGGGCCCTCCTGCCGGAGTACCGGGAGGCCTTCCGGGGGGCCGACCTTCTGGTCCTCGGCCCGATCGAGCCGGCCCGGGAGCGCCACCTTGAGGGGTCGGTCAGCTCCGAGGACGTGGCCCAACTTGTGGAGGGGCCGGCTGTGGTCCTGGTCCAATCGGCGGCCCAAGCGGTGTCCGCGGTGCTGGAGAGGGTCAGGCCCCCGGCGCTGGTGGTCTGCTGCTCGGTCCGGGGCTTCGACCAGGTGGCGGAGCGGCTCCTGGAGACGCTGGGTGCCGGAGAGAGGCCCTGGGGCTTGCGCTAGGAGCGCAAATGCGTCATGGTTGTGGCGATGCTCCCGGGCGGCCCCGGGAGGCCCTAGCGTCCCAGATCCACGTCACAGCACAAGGGGCAGCCATCGAACCGTTGACGCGCAAGGAGCGCCCGCCGGCGCCCACCCGCTTCGGAGCCGCCGTGCCCGAGCGCAGGATGGGGAGGGGGCGGCCCGCGGCGGGGGGGACGCAGCGGCGGAGGCCCCGCACCCTGACCCATGGGTGGCGCCGCAACGAGGTCGCCGACGAGGTGCTGGCGGAGGTGGCGCGCCAGGCGGCCTCCCGGCGGCAGGCACGGGATGAGGCCCGGCGCCGTCTCGGCGGGAGGATGCGGATCTCGCGGCCCAAGTCGCCATCCTGGTATCTGGCCTGGAAGGAGCTCCGCCGGCCGGCCCGGGTGGTGTCGGTCCTCATCCCCTCCCTGGCGGTGGCGGGGCTGCTGGCGCTCAACCTTCCCTTCCTCAGGGTGCAGAGGGTGGAGGTGGAGGGGAACCCGGTGGTCGGCCGCGCCCAGCTGCTGGCGGAGGCGGGGGTGGTGATGGGCCAGAGCACGCTCCAGGTCAACACCGAACGGCTCACCGAAAGCCTGCTCAGCCAGCCCTGGGTGCAGACCGCCAGCGCCGCCGTCCGCTGGCCCGGGACCTTGGTGCTGGCGGTGACTCCGCTGCCCCCGGTGCTGATCTACGAGCAGGGCAAGCGGGAGTACCTGCTGGCCGCTTCCGGAGCGGTCCTGGGGCCGGTGCCCTCGGGCCCGGCCTCGGCCCCCCTCCCCATCCTCCAGGATCTCCAGCCAGGGCGCCGGCTTCACACCGGCCAGGTGGTCCTGCCGTCCCGGCTGACCAGCGCCCTGGCGCAGCTCAGCGGCGCCTTCCCCGCCGCCTACGGGGTCTCGGTGAGCCGCTACCTGATCAGCTCGGTGGGGGCGCTGGAGATCCAGAGCTCGGCCGGCTGGACGGCCGATCTGGGCCCGGTCCTCACAGCCTCCCAGGTCGGGGCCCTGGGGCCCAAACTGGAGGCGCTGCGGGCTCTCGCCGCCAAGGTCAACCTCAAGGGACCGGGGATCCACACCATCTACCTCGAGGATCCCTCCCAGGTGGTGGTCAACCCCTAGGTGCAACCCAAACGGCGGTGGGTCGGACGCCAAGACACCACAAGATGATGTGGTTTCGGGCTTGTATTCCCACCGCGGGGTGGCTACACTTCATAGGACCTCTGCGCAGGTCCGGAGTCCCGTCTCGCGAGTTCTTCACCAAGCAAGCGTTCCATGAGATCGAACAACAACTGGGGGCTTCTCCGATGCAGACCGGCTGGGATCCCGTGAAGCGGCGCGGGGCGTGGAGCCCGGCGCCGTGAGCGGGCGCCGCCTGGTCGCGGTCGACCTCGGCAGCCACCGGGTGCGCTGCGCCATCGCCGAGGACGATGGCGCCCGCCTCAAGGTGCTGGGAGTGGGGGAGGTGGACTCCAAGGGGGTGAGCCGGGGAGTGATCGCCGACCCCGACCAGGCCGTCTCCGCCCTCTCCAAAGCGCTGGACGCGGCCGAACGTGCCGCGGGGATGGAGGTGGAGGCCGCGCTGCTCAGCCTGGGGGGCCGCCACGTCCGCAGCCAGCCCAGCCAGGCGGCGGTCACCGTGGCCTCGCGGAGCGGTGCGGTGTCCGGCTCCGACCTCAACCGGGTGCTGGAGGCCGCCCGGGATCTGCCCGGGGAGGAGGGCACCGAGGTAGTGCATCTGATCCCCCGCTGGTACTCGGTCGACGAGAACCAGCGGCTGCGGGACCCCAGAGGGGTGGCGGGGAGCCGGCTGGCGGTCGACTGCGAGCTGGTCCTGGCCGCAGTCGCCCATCTGGAGGCCCTGGTGGAGTGCGCTCACTCGGCCGGTCTGCGGGTGGACGACCTGGTGGTCCAGCCGCTGGCCGCGGCTGAGGGGGTGGTGCGGGACTCGGAGCTGGAGGAGTCGGTGGCGGTGGTGGACGTGGGCGCCGGCACCACCGACATCGCCACCTTCTGGCACGGCACCCTGGAGGGGATCCGGGTCCTACCGGTGGGGGGGCAGCACGTCACTGCGGACCTGGCGGTGGGGCTGCGCTGCGGCGAGGCGGAGGCCGAGTCCCTGAAGCGGCGCCACGGCCACTGCGACCCCGCCCGGGTCCTCCCCGAGGAGCTGGTGCGGGTGGTCGGCCCCTCGGGCGTGGGCGCCGACGAGGTGTCGCGGAGGGTGCTGGCCGAGATCATCGAGCCTCGGGCCCGCGAGATCGTCCGGCTGATCGGCCAGGCGCTGGAGGGCCCCCACGCCCCCGCCAAGGTGGTGCTCACGGGCGGCGGCTCCTGCCTGCGCGGCTTCCCCGAGGCGGTGCACCAGCTCCTCGAGCTCCCGGTTCGGGTGGCCCTCCCCGAGGGCCTCACCGGTCTCTCCGATCAGCTGGGAATGCCCGAGCACGCCACCATCGCCGGACTCCTGCGCTGGGGACAGCGTTCCGGGGCCCGGCGCGACCACAGCAGCCCGCGGGCGGAGCGCAGCTCCGGCCGCTTGAACCGCTGGCTGCACGAGCTCTTCTAGGCTTAAGGAGTTGAACATGCCCCAGGACGACCTCGACCGCACCACCCAGGGGAACGCCAGGATCAAGGTGATCGGAGTGGGCGGCGGGGGCAGCAACGCCGTCAACCGGATGATCCGGGCCAAGCTCCGGGGGGTCGACTTCATCGCCGTTAACACCGACCGCCAGGCGCTGGACGCCTCCGAGGCGCCCACCAAGATCCACATCGGGCGCAAGGTGACCCGGGGTCTGGGGGCGGGAGGCGACCCCGAGGTGGGGGAGAGCGCCGCCGAGGAGTCCCGGGATGACCTGGCGGCGGTGCTGCACGACTCGGACATGGTGTTCGTCACCGCCGGGATGGGCGGGGGCACGGGGACCGGGGCGGCGCCGATCATCGCCGAGATCGCCCGCTCCAGCGGGGCCCTCACCATCGGGGTGGTCACGAAACCCTTCAACTTCGAGGGCAAGCGGCGCATGGACTCGGCGGAGCTGGGGATCCAGGGGCTCTCGGGGCGGGTCGACACCCTCATCACCATCCCCAACGATCGCCTCCTGGCCGTGACCGACCGCCGCACCACCATGGTGGACGCCTTCCGCAAGGCGGACGACGTGCTCCGCCAGGGGGTCCAGGGGATCTCCGACCTCATCGTCTACCCCGGGCTGATCAACCTGGACTTCGCCGACGTCAAGGCGATCATGTCCGGGCAGGGTGCGGCCCTCATGGGCATCGGCTACGGAAGTGGGGACAACCGGGCCCAGGACGCCGCCCGGGACGCGGTGGCCAGCCAGCTGCTGGAGACCTCCATCGCCGGTGCCAAGGGGATCCTGCTCAACATCACCGCCAGCCCGGACCTGACCCTGCACGAGGTGACGGAAGCCTGTGACATGATCCGCCAGACCGCGGATCCCACCGCCAACATCATCTTCGGGGCGGTGCTGGACGACCGCATGGGCGGGGACGTGAAGATCACGGTCATCGCCACCGGCTTCAGCTCCGGGCCCCGGGTCAACCAGGAGCTGGCGGAGCGCTACCGGACCACCCGTCCCCAGGAGCTGCAGGAGCCGATCGCCGACACCCTGCGCCGGCCCAAGGTCGCCGAGGAGGCCTTCGACGACCTGGACATCCCCGCCTTCCTGCGCGACCAGCGCTGACCAGGGCGGGGCTCAGGCGAGGATCAGGCCGAGAAGCGCCAGCAGGGCGACCGAGGCGGGGCGGAGGCCCCCGGCATGGGCGGCGAGGTGCACGGCCACCAGGACCAGGCTGCCGGTCGCCAGCACCGCGGCCAGCCCGCGCCGGAGGACGCTCCCGCCGGGGTGCCGGATCGACCGCGCGCCGAGACCGGCCAGCGCCAGGAAGAGGGCGAGTCCGAGCGCTGAGCCCAGGGCCCTCGTGGGCGAGGCAGCCATCAGGCCCGGGTCGGTCAGCATGAGCTCAGCCGCATCGGCTGCCGTTGCGAATCAGTGAACATTGGTAAGTCCACCGTTCACAGCCGCCATGGGCTGGCGGCGCTCCGGGGCAATCCCGGTTCCTGCTTCACGGCCACCCGCCGGGCGAGGCCCGGGC
>JAJZGN010000014.1 GCA_021798435.1 bacterium
TGGTGAAGAAGGAGGCGGGGGAGGCGATCGTCCTGGGGGTAGGGCGGGCCGAACAGGGCCCGGGCGAGCTCGACCCGGCGGCGCCGCCCGACCTGGAGTCGGTGGTGGAGGGCTGCCACGCGGCCCTGGAGGCGGCCGAGGACATGGCCGAGGTCATCCCGACAAGGCTGGTGATGGGGATCGGGGGAGCCCAGGTGCGGGTGGTGACCACCCAGGGATCCAAGGTCCGGGGCCGGGCCCAGGAGCGGGTGTCGCCCCGGGAGCTGGAGGAGCTGGTGGAGTCCATCCAGCGGCGGTCCCTGCGCGAGGCCCAGGGCCGGCTCCAGGAGGAGGCGACCTACGGCGGCGAGCAGCTCCGCCTGGTGCACTCATCGATCACCGCCGCCAAGGTCGACGGCCAGGCAGTGGTCGATCCCCTACGCTTTCAGGGGCAGAAGCTCGAGCTGACCGTCTTCAACACCTTCACCACCGAGCAGCACATGGCGGCGGTGGAGGAGATCGCTCAGGCGCTGGACCTGGAGCTCCTGGAGACCGTCGCCGAACCCTACGCCGCGGCCCGGCTGGCCTCCACCCCGCAGGTGGTCGAGCAGGGCGCCGTCTTGGTCGACATCGGTGCCAGGACCACCACCGTGACCCTGGTGCGCGGCGGTGTCCTGGAGTCTGCCCGGATGTTCGAGCTTGGGGGGCGGGCCTTCACCCGCAAACTCGCCCACGACCTGGATCTCACTCTGCCCCTCGCCGAGGGCCTGAAACTCCGCCACACCGCGGGCCTTCTCGGCGGGGACGAGCGGGCCCGGGTGCGACGGGCGATGGGCGAGTCGGCGGAGGTCCTGGCCCAGGGGGTGGCGCTGGTGCTGCACGACCTGGCCAAGGGCCAGCCACTTCCTGGTCAGGTACGCCTCTTCGGGGGGGGCTCGTTCCTGCCGGAGATCCTGGAGCAGCTCTCAGTGCTTCGGTGGACCGACTACCTTCCCTTCCTGCAGCCGCCGCGCTTCTCCCGTCTCTCCGCGGAGGAACTCCCCGCCGTCCACGACACGACCGGGCTGTTGCAGGGCCCGGCCGACGTCACACCCATGGGGCTCGCCTACCAGGCCGCGGCGGAGATCGAGGCTCCGCCTCCACCCGGGCCGACCTGGGAGGAGATGGTCCAGCGGGTGACGGGGTTGATCCGCCGATGAGCTGGCGCTCGGGTGGGGCGGCCAAGCTCCGTCGTCGGCCCCGGGAGAGGGACTGAACCCGATGTCCAAGCTGCTCTACGTGGAGCCCACCGACGAGATCACCGACCTCGTGGACCGGATCCGGCGTGCCGAGGGCGATCGCGACCTGGTCTTCGTGGTCCCGCCAGACGGAAGGGCGCTGCGCTCATCCCTTGACCTGCAGCTCCTGCTGCAGTACACCCGCGGCTTCCAGAAGCGGGTCTCGATCGTGAGCGGCGATGCCCAGGTCCAGGCGCTGGCGATCCGGGCCGGCTTTCCGACCTTCACCACCCTCTCCCAACTGGAGCAGGGGGTCTCCCTTCGGGCGGCACCGACGGCGGCGGCCGTGGCCGCCGGGACCGCTCTGGCGGCGGCCGCTCCACCAGCGGCTCCCCCGGCGCCGAGCCCGAACCGAGGGCTGGCACGGCGCGCTCCGTCGCAGTTGGTGGCCAGGCCCGAGGAGCCCTCGGGGCAGAGCCGCTGGGGTGCCTGGTGGCATTCTCCCCGGGGGCGGAACTGGATGATCGGATCCGGGGCCGCGGTCTTCGTCATCGGAGTGCTGGCGGTGCTGTTCCTGCTCCCCACGGCCACGATCCTGGTCGGCGTGCAGTCCCATCGCATCAACGACAGCGTGACCATCCAGGGCACCCTGAGCGGCCAGTCCTCCGGGGTCCTGGACGTGATCCCCACCGAGGCTCTGCTCACCCCGGCGGCCACCCAGACCTTCAGCGTCAGCCCCAGCGGGACCCAGGTCCTGCCTCCCACCCCGGCGACCGGGAGCCTCTACCTCTGCTACACGGGCGGGGGTGGGAGCGGGTCGTCGATAACCCTCTCGTTCTCCGGATCAGGGGCTGAGTTCCAAGTTTCCGGCGGGTCCGGAAATTTGGGCTTCACCCCCACCTCTTCCGGGGCCAACGGAAACTACACCGTCCAGCACTGCCAGGGGGGGCAGGGCGCGTCTGCCCAGACCTCCAGCCCGGCCCTTCCGGTGCAGGCCGACTCCAACAGCCTGGGCTCCCAGGGTAATGTCGGGGCCGGGCAGCAGTGGACTTGGACCAACGCCAGTTCGACTGCGTGCATAGATGGGATCTGCCCGCCGTTCTCTGGCAGTTTCCCCATCGCCTTCAGCCTTGCCAACCCCGCGGCGATGACCGGGGGCCAGGATTCCAAGACCCAGCAGGTCTTCACCTCCTCCGACGTCTCCTCGGCGCAGCAGCAGGCGCAGCAGATCGACTCCACCCTCACCGCGCAGGTGGAGAAGACCCTCAAGACCATGGCCGGCCGAGACGTTATCGCCCAGGATTCCAGCGGCAACGGGATCCAGCTCACGGTCACCAACCCCACCTTGCCCACCGTCGGCCAGGCCGGTCAGACCCAGACCCTCACGGTCTCGGTGACCGCAGCGGCATCCGCCTACAGCACCTCTGCCGCCCGCGCGGCGGTTCTGCAGGACCTGAAGTCCAAGGTGCCCGCGGACGGCGAGCTTCTGGCTCACCCCAACCTCGGCACCATCGAGGTGGTGGCTGCGGGTCCCGGCGGTACCCTGACGCTGAGCTCCAACGCCGTCGGGGACTGGGCTCCCAAGGTAGATCTCGCCCCATATCGGAGCCGGGTGACCTTCATGAACCCGGGCAGCGCCAAGACCTACCTCCTCGCCCAGCTGCCTGGAGCCAGCTCGGTCACCATCCACCAATCCCCGTTCTCGCTTCCCTGGCTCCCACTCCTCTCGGGGCGGATCCAGCTCGAACGGGTCTCGCTGAGGGCCTAGGAGCTGGCTTCGACCGGGCCCCCGACCCCCGGGCGGCTGATGGCGCTGGACCCCGGCTCGACGCGGTTCGGGGTCGCCCTGAGTGACGAGACGAGGACCATCGCCCAGCCCCATGCAACAGTCAACCGCCGGACAGACCAGGACCTGGTGCGCCGGTTGGTGGACCTGGCGAGGGAGAACCAGGTCGGCGAGCTGGTGATGGGGCTGCCACTGCGGATGGATGGATCCGAGGGTCCGGAGGCGGCCGAGGCTCGCCGCCTGGGGGCGCTCTTGGCGGACGCAGCCCGGCTCCCCCTCCGGTTCGCGGACGAGCGGCTCACCTCCCGGCAGGCGGAGCGCGAGATGATCCGCCGAGGCGACTCCCGCCAGCGCCGACGGCAGCTTGGGGACCGGGTCGCGGCGGCCCTGCTGCTGCAGGGGGTTCTGGCTGGGGCCAGAACCAGGCCGTGATAGCGCGCCACCCCTGGCGACTCTTGGGCATTCTCGTCCTTCTGGGGCTGGTGGCCGGCGTGGCCGTGGTGGCCGTGCTGGGTCGGCGCGAACTCGAGCCAGTCCAGAACAACCACCGGCAGCAGGTGGTGATCACTGTGGCCCGGGGCGAGTCCCTGCAGCGGCTGGTGGAGGACCTCGGTAGCCACCACGTGGTCCGCTCCCAATTCTTCTTCGGACTCTATGCGGACTTTCGAGGACTGGGCTTCAAGCTCCGCCCGGGCAAGTTCATACTGGACCGGGGCATGGGCCCCTCGGAGCTGGTGGCGGTGCTCGAGGGCCCGCCCTCTCAGCTGCCCATCGAGGTGCGGGTGCAGGACGGCCTCTCGGCTCTCCAGGAGTCAGCCCTGCTGGCTGGGGATGGCCTCTTCACAGCCTCGAGCTACCTGGGCCAGGTGGGCTCCGGGAAGTTCCCCGGGACCTCGCCCCCGGCGGGGGCGCCCGCGGGAGCCGGCTGGGAGGGGATGGCCTTCGGCGACACCTACCAGGTCAGCCCGCGGATCTCGGCCCACCAGTTCCTGCTTCTCCAGCTCCAGGACTTCGAGCGTCGGGTGGGGCCGGCCCTGGCCGCCGGGGCAAGCCGGGTGGGCCTCACCCCCTATCAGGCCCTGACACTGGCCTCGATCGTCTCCGCCGAGGCCACCACCAGCCGGGATCGGGCGCTCGTCGCCGGGGTGTTCTTGAACCGGCTGCGCCTGGGCATGCCCCTTCAGAGCGACGTCACGATCCTGTTCGCGATGGCGCGGGCCGGCCAGTCCGGTGCCAAGTTCACCACCCAGTTCCCCTCTTCCTACAACACCTACCTCCACCAGGGCCTACCTCCGGGGCCCATCGACAGCCCCGGGGTGGGGGCGGTGGACGCAGTTCTCAACCCCACCCAGAGTGACTATCTGTACTTCGTCTCCCTGCCCAACGGCAAGATGCTGTTCGCTGTCACCGCGGCTCAGCACCAGCAGCAGGTCCAGCAGGCCGGGCTTGGCTGAGCCCCATCGCCGCCTGGGGCGCCGGCAGTGACCACCGGCCTGGCCCTCGGCTGGGCCGCCGCCGGCCTGGCCTGCGGCCTGGTCGCCGGCGAGGCGTCCCTCCGCCTGGAGCGGGCCGCGGGCCTCGTCACCCAGCCCTCCGGGCACCAGGACCGGCGCATCGAGAGGGTCCTGCTGCCCCTGCTGGGGCTGATCGGGTTCTTCTTCTTCGCCAAGAGCGAAGCCATGGGGCCCGGGCTGCTCATCCACAGCCTCTGGATTGTGGTCCTGGTCCAGATCCTGGGCTTTGATCTCAAGCACCGCCTGATCCTGGACGTGGTCAGCCTCCCGGCGATCGTGCTGGCACTGGCCTTGGCCAGCTTCAGCCCCCATCTCGATGTCTTCGCCGCGCTCTTCGGGATCCTGGTGGGCGGGGGGCTCCTGCTCCCCTTCGCCCTCATCAGCTCCCTCTTCCATGGGGGCGCGGGGTTCGGCTGGGGGGACGTCAAGCTGGGGATGCTGATCGGAGCCGTGACCGGGATGAGCCTCAGCGCCACCGCGCTCTACACCCTCTGGGCCCTCATCGCCGGGGCCCTGGTCGGCGGAGTGGTGACCGTCGCCCTGCTGGCCACTCGCCGGCTGGGACTGAGGGACACGCTGCCGTATGGGCCGTTCCTGGTGATCGGCTGCGGGCTGGTGCTCTTCTTTATGTGACCGGGTCGGCCGGTGGGAGGCTCCTGGCGGACTCCACCATCTCCGCCAGGGCGGCGACCGGCTCGGCGGCCAGGGTCCGGCCCTCCTCGCGTCGCATCCGCCGCACGGCCTCGTCGTTGTCCAGCCCGCGGCGATAGGGCCGGTCGGCGGTGAGGGCCTCGAAGACGTCCGCCGCGGCCACCACATGGGCACCGAAGGGAAGGTCCGGCCCCCGCAGGTGGCGGTGGTAGCCTGAGCCGTCGAGCCGCTCGTGGTGCGCGGCCGCCATCTCGGCCACGTCGCTGAGCAGCCAGAGCGGGGAGAGGATCTGGTGGGTGATGGCGGTGTGGCTCTGCATCTGGGCCATCTCGCCGGCGTCCAGCGGCCCGGCCTTGTCCAGGATGGCGTTGCTGACCGCCAGCTTCCCCAGGTCGTGAACCAGCGCCGCCAGCCCGATGCGGTCGTTCTCCTCAGTGCTCATCCCCATGACCTCGGCCATGCGCCGGGCCAGGGCAGCGGTCCGGGTGGAGTGGGTCGCAGTCCAAGGGGACTTGGCGTCCACCACCCCGGCGAACACCTGGCCGATGCGCACCATGTCATCCACGGAAGTGCAGGAGACCCGCCGGGGGCGGGGGTCCAGGGGAGCGACCTGCTCAGGGTGATTGATGGCGCCGAACCGCTCCCAGAGGCGGTCGCTGCGGGCGTGGGCCAGAACCGCGTCCACCAGCTGGGGGTCGAACCAGGTTCCCCGGCGCCGGCGGAGCACGGTCTCCACGCTGCGCCGCCCTCCGTGGCGCCAGAAGATCTCCGCGGTCTGGCAGAGCAGGGCGATCCTGGAGAGCACCGGGATCTCGTCGCCCTTGAGGCCCCGGGGGCTCCCCGAGCCGTTCCAGTGCTCGTCGAGGGAGTAGACGGCCTCTGCCGAGGGTTCGGCCCAGCCCAGCTGGCGCACCAGCTCGGCTCCCCGGGTGCAGCGGGCCTCCACCAGCTCGCTGGCCAGTCCCGGACCCTTGGCCCCCAGTGCGACCAGCTGGGCCATGCGCCGGGTTATGGGTGCCGTGGGCGCCGTCTGGCGGATGGCGAACAGCAGCGACCGCCACTGGCTGCTCCAGTCCGAAACCTTGAACTGGGCCTTGGTGCTGAGGTCGTCGGCGCCGAACCAGCGGGTCACGCTGTAGGCGTTGGCGGAACAGCCGGCGTCCTTGAGGAGCAGGGCGTAGAAGAGGTCCTGTCGCTCGTCCGGACCAAGCCCCACCCAGTCGGCCAGCCGCATCCCCAGCCAGCAGGCCCGAAGGGCGTGGCCCATCGGCTCTCCCTCGGCCAGGTCCAGCGCCCGGGACAGTGAGGCGATCACGAGCGAGGAGGGCATCGACCCTCCGGCCTCGGTGGGCACGTCGAGCCGCAGGGTGGTGGCGCTCATGACTGAAGGCTAGGGCGAGCTCTCCGCCCCGCCGGTGAAGGATCTGCTGCGGTGTTTGAAGACCGTGTAGCGAGCTACGGGGCGGGCCCATCGACGGCCGGCCCCTAAGCTGCGATCATCAGGGGTTGAAGGGAGCGTAACTTTCCGCTCCGGCGCCAGCCTCGCGACCGCAATTCTTGGAGCCGTGCAGATGATCAACGCCGGAGAGCTGCGGGCCGGCACCACCGTGGAGCGCAACGGCCAGCTGCTGGAGGTCCTCTCCTTCGAGCACATCAAGCTGGGACGGGGCACGGCGGTGGTGCGCACCCGGCTCCGCAATGTCGACACCGGGGCCGTGACCGAGGAGACCTTCCGCCCCGAGGAGCGGTTCCCAAGGGTGCGGATCGAGAAGGTGGCGGTGCAGTACCTGTACCGGGACGGGGACCAGCATGTGCTCATGGACACCACCACCTTCGAACAGTTCCCCATCAGCCAGGAGCTGTTCGAGGCCGCCGCGCGCTACGTGCGGGAGTCCGACACCCTCTTCCTGCTCCGGCACGAAGACCGGATCCTCGGGGTTGAGGTGCCGATCACGGTCGTGCTGGAGGTCACCGCCACCGACCCCGGCTTCAAGGGGGACACGGCCACGGGGACCTTCAAGCCCGCCACCCTGGAGACCGGGCTGGTGATCGACGTGCCGCTGTTCGTGAACGTCGGAGACCGGGTCAAGGTGGACACCCGGAGCGCGCGCTACTTGGAGCGCGCCTCGTGACCACCGCCCCCACCCTGCGTGAGCAGCCCCCGGGGCGTGTGCGGGTGGCCAGCGAGGTGGTGGGGGCGATCGCCTCCCTGGCGGCGCTGGACACCCCGGGGGTGGCCCACATGTGCGAGCTCCAGGGCGTACCCGTGCCCCGCCCGCTGCGCCGTCAGCACGGCCACCGCGGCGTCCGGCTGGAGATGATCGGGAGCGCGGCCATCCGGCTTGAACTGGGCATCGCCATCGAGGCCGGAGCCACCCTTCCGGAGCTGGTGGGGGAGCTGCAGCGAAGGGTGTCCCGGGACATCGAGAGGATGCTGGGGCTCGAGGTCGTCGAGGTCAACGTCCTGGTCCGCGAGCTGGCGGGCGATTGAGGCCCCGCCACCGCGCCCGCCAGCTGGCCCTCCGGGTCGTCTTTCAGCTCGACCAGGCTCCCGGGGACTGGCGGCCGGCCTTTGCCTACCAGCTGGCCGAGGACGACCTGCCCCCGGAGTCGGCGGCGTTCGCCGGGGAGCTGGTGGCCCTCGTCCAGGAGCACCGAACGGAGATCGACTCGGCGCTGGGGGCCGCGGCCACCAATTGGAGGTTGGAGCAGATGGGGGGGGTTGAGCGGGGAGTCCTCCGGCTCGGGGTCGCCGAGCTGCTGTGGCGCCGCCAAGACCCCCAGGCGGTGGTCCTGGACGAGGCGGTGGGTTTGGCCAAGGAGCTGGGTGGTGAGGACGCTGCCCGTTTCGTGAACGGGGTTCTGGGCCGGCTGGCGCGCGAGGCGGTCTGATGCTAGCGCGCCGCGTCCTGCAGGTGGCGGAGCTCAACAGCCTGATCCGGGCGGACCTGGAGGAGGACCCGGCGCTCCAGGACCTGTACGTTGAGGCTGAGATCGGCACCTGCACCCGGTCGGCGGCGGGACACCGCTACCTCACCCTGAAGGACTGCCGCGAGGGACGGGCCGACCAGGCCTCGATCCGAGCGGTGCTCTTCCGGGGCGCGGGCGCCTCCCTGGCCTTCGAGCCCGAGACCGGCCAGCGGGTCATCGCGCACGGGCGCATATCGGTGTACGCGGCCAAGGGGGATGTCCAGCTCTACCTGGACCAGCTGGAACCGGCGGGGGTCGGGGCACTGGCACTCGCCTACCAGCAGCTGGTGGCTCGCCTCGAGGCCGAGGGGCTCTTCAGCCCGGAGCGCAAACGTCGCCTTCCCTTCCTGCCCCGAAGGGTGGCGGTGGTCACCTCGCCCCGCGGCGCCGCCGTCCGGGACGTGATCCACGTGATCAGCCGCCGCTGTCCCATCACCGAGCTGGTGGTGGTTCCCTCCCTCGTGCAGGGGGAGGGGAGCGTGGCGGAGCTGGTGGCGGCGATGGCCGTGGCCGGTCAGTCGGGCGCGGATCTGATCCTTCTGGTCCGTGGCGGTGGGAGCCTTGAGGACCTCTCCGCCTTCAACTCTGAGGAGCTGGCGCGGGCGGTGGCCAGCTGTCCCGTCCCGGTCATGACCGGGGTGGGGCATGAGACCGACACCACGGTGGTTGACTTCGTGGCGGACCGCCGCGCCCCCACCCCCTCGGCCGCCGCCGAGCTGGCGGTCCCGGATCGGGATGGGCTGCGCCACGAGCTTGGGGCGAGGCGCCTCCGCCTCGGGAGGGCGGGCGCCGCCTTCCTCTTGGGGCGGACCGGCCAGCTGGCCGGGGCGGCCGCCAGGTTGGAGCGGCTGGCGCCTCGGCGACGGCTAGTGGAGGGCCAGCAGGACCTGGACCGTGCCGCCCAGCGGCTGGTGGCGGCCACCGCCCGGCATCTGGGCCGCCTCTCCGATCAGCTCTCAGCCCGGCGCCAGCTGCTAGAGGCCAGGGGCCCGGTGCCCCGACTCGGACGGCTGCAGGAGGAGCTGCGGGGAAGGGGCGGACGGCTCTTGGCGCTGTCACCGCTCGCGGTCCTGGAGCGCGGCTACTCGATAACCTGGCAGGAGGGTGGCGGGGCGCTGGTCCGTGACCCCCGAGGGCTGCGCCCCGGCGACCGGCTGGTGACTCAACTGGCGCTGGGCCGGGTGCGCAGCCAGGTGACCGGGGTGGAGCCGAGCAAGGAGGTGTCCGATGACCGATGAGTCGAGTCCCGGGTCCGACGAGGACCTGCTGGACTACGAGGCGGCCCTGGCCAGGCTGGACGAGGTCCTGCAGGCCCTGGAGGACGGCAAGGTCGCGCTGGAGGACGCCATCCTTCTCTATGAGCGCGGGGTGATGCTGGTGCGCCGCTGCTCCGCGCTCTTGGCCGGGGCCGAGCGGCGGATCAGCGAGCTCTCCCAAGGTCCGGAGGGCGGCCTGGTGGAGCGTCCCTTCCAGCTCTCCGGGGAGGAGGGGCCCGCGGGGGGAGCCTGACCGCGGATGGCAGGGCTGTTCTCGAATCAGTACCTAGTGGTCCCGCTCCTCGCCTGGGTGCTCGGCCAGCTCCTCAAGATCCTCACCGACTCCTGGCAGGGGCATCAGCTGAGCCTCCGGCGGCTGGGCACCTCGGGAGGGATGCCCAGCTCGCACACCGCACTCACCGTCTGCCTCACCACCCTTCTGGGGCGCAGGCTCGGGACCACCTCTCCGTTGTTTGCCGCGGCCGCGGTGCTCACCATGGTGGTGGTCTATGACGCCACCGGGGTGCGGCGCGCCGCCGGCCAGCAGAGCGTCATCCTGAACCAGATGATCGACGACCTCCGGCAGCACTTGGGGCTGAGGTACGAGCGGGTGCGCCAGCTTCTGGGCCACACCCCCTACGAGGTCCTGGCGGGAGCTGCCCTCGGGCTGCTGGTGGGGATGACGCTCTGACACCCGCCTCCAAGGCCCAGTGCCTAACATCACATTCTCGATGGCCATGCTGAGCGCGCATCCACCAGGCGATCAGGTGGTCGCGTTCCTCCTCCACCCGCGCGAGGCCGCCAGTTCGGCGCTCTTGGGGGAGGCCGGGCGCCGCTGCCGGGCAGCCGGGCTGGAGGCCGTGGTGGTGCAGGCCGCCCCCGAGGCGGAGATGGACGCCCTCGCTGGGCGGACCCGGCTCCTGGTCTCGGTGGGTGGGGACGGGACCCTGCTCTACGCCGCCCGGATGGCGGGGCCCATCGGGATCCCCGTGCTAGGGGTGAACCGGGGCCAGCTCGGCTTCCTGACCAGTGTGGAGATGGGGGGGTTGCCCGACGCCCTCACGGCGTATTTTGAGGGGCGCTGCTCCACGCTGGTCCGGCCCACCCTCTCCGCGTCGCTGCTGACGGCCTCGGGAACGGTGACGGCATCCCTGCCGCTGGCGGTCAACGAGGTGCTGGTTCGAGCGGACGCCTTCAATGTGATCCGGATGCGCGTGCTCACCGACCACCAGCTGGTCGGGGAGTTCGACGGAGACGGCATCATCATCGCCTCCAGCCTGGGATCCACGGCCTACTCCCTCTCCGCCGGCGGGCCCAGCCTGGACCCGGCGGTCCCGGCGCTGGTTGTCACCCCGCTCAACCCCCACTCCCTGGGCCACAGGTCGCTGGTCATCCCGGACACCTTGGATGTGGGCGTGGAGCTGGTGCGGGGAGGGGGCACCCTGGCGGCAGACGGGCGGGTCTGGCAGCAGCTCTCGGCGGGAGGGCGCTTCGTGGTCGGCCGCGGCCCCCATCTCCAGCTGGTCCAGCCCCCGGGCACCCCGGGCTTCTTCGAACGCCTCCGCTCCAAGACCGGGTTCGGCACCGTGCTGAAGCTGGAGGTCGACGACCTCGAGGATGTCAGTTCAGCCGAGCCCGCGGAGCCGGATCCGGTCCCGGCCCCGGGCGGCTGAGGTGCTGCTGGAGCTGCGCGTCCGGGGGCTAGCTGTCATCGAGGCCGCGCAGTGCGAGTTCGAGGGTGGGCTGAACGTGCTCACCGGCGAGACCGGTTCTGGCAAGTCGGTCCTGCTGTCGGCACTTGGGCTGGCCCTCGGGGACCGCGGGGACCCACAGCTGGTACGCCAGGGGGCGGAGCGGGCTCTGGTCTCGGCGACGTTTACCTGGCCCGAGGACCAGACCGAGCAGCTCGCCGCTCTGGGCGTGGCTCCGGCCGAGGTGTTGGTGCTGACCAGGGAGCTGGGGCCGCGAAGCCCCGCCCGCATCAACGGGGGCCTGGTGCCGGCTTCCCAGCTGCGCGACCTGGGGGAGAGGCTCGTGGAGCGCCACGGACAGGGCACCGCCAGCCGCTGGCTCCGGGAGGCGGACCAGAGGGCCGGGCTGGACGGGTACGCGGGCGTGAGGGCGATGGAGCTCCGGGCGGCAGTTGCGGAGCTCGAGCGTCACCACCGGCTAGTGGCCCAGCAACTCGCCGCGGCTCGCGACCGAAACCTTGCCGAGGCCTCCCAGCTGGCGATGGCGCGCTCCGACCTGGCCGAGCTGGAGGCGGCGCGGCTGGTTCCGGGAGAGGGAGATCGGCTGCACGAGGAGCGCGAGCGGCTCCTTCACCTGGCGCGGCTCAGAGAGGCTGCCGAGGGGCTGCGCCGGGTGGTGGCCGGCTCAGAGTCCGACCCGGGGGCGGCGGATGCGATCGCGGCCCAGCTCCAGGCCGGCCGCCCCGCCTTCGCCATCGACCCGGAGCTGGACCGGTCCCGGTCCCAGGCCGAGGATGCTCTCGCCGTCCTGCGTGATCTTGGGCTCCAGCTCGGATCCTACCTCGAGCGACTCCCGCTGGACCAGGAGCGGCTCCAGGAGGTGGAGGAGCGGCTGCAGCAGCTGGAGCGGTTGGCTCGCCGCCACGGGGGCAGTCTCGACGAGGCCATCCGGCGCCGTGAGGCGGCACGCCAGCTTCTGGCCGCCGAGGGTGCCCTGGGCCTCGACCTGCGGGAACTCGGGGCCCAGCACGAGGAGCTGGCGGGACGCCTCGCGGCCTGCTGCCAGCTCCTGACGGCGATCCGCAGCGGCGCCGCTGCCCAGCTCGCGGCCGAGGTTACCGGCGACCTTCATCAGATGTTGATGCCCGCCGCGGACTTTCAGGTCCAGCTCTGGCGGGATGAGGACCCCGAGGGAGTTCCTGGGCCGGGCGGGGTCCGCTACAGGGTCTCCGTAGACGGGTGGGACAGGGTGCGGTTCCTGCTGGCAGCCAACCGAGGGGATGTGGCCCGCCCGCTCACCGAGGCCGCCTCCGGCGGCGAGCTCTCCCGAGTGGTGCTGGCGGTGCTGGCGCGGCTGTCGATCCGAGCCGAGGCGCAGACGGTCATCTTCGACGAGATCGATGAGGGGCTAGGGGGGGAGGCGGCGAACCGGGTCGGCGATCTGCTGCTCCAGGTGGCCAGCCAGCGCCAGGTGATCTGCGTGACCCATCTGGCCACCATCGCCGCCCGGGGCGGGCGTCACCTCAGGGTGCGCAAGGGGGAGGCGCAAGGGCGGTCGCTGAGCCACCTCGAGGTGGTGGAGGGGGAGGCCCGGGTGGACGAGCTGGCGCGGCTCCTGGCCGGGGAGGCTACCCCCACCGCAGCGCGAAGTCACGCCTCCGAGCTGCTGGCCGCCGTGGGGGCGGGGGGCCCGAGTCCGGGGGCCACAGATGGCTGACCCCGAGCAGGCGAGCCAACTGGAGGAGCTCACCGGCCTGGCCGCGGCCCTCCAGCGCGGGGAGCTCGACCCGGCCGGGGTGTCCCTGGCCGAGCTCAGCGCCCGACTCAGGGCGAGGGTGGAGGCGGACGGGGGAAACCTTGACCTGCTGTGGGCGGCGGAGTCGCTCCGAGAGCTGACCCGTCTTGTGGAGCTGAAGCTGGGTCGGATCGACCCGGAGGAGGCGGAGGCCCCGCTTCCCAACCTGGCCGACCCCGAGCCTGACCCCGCGCTCCGCCTGGAGGAGTACCGGCTGTTCAAGGTCGCCGCGGAGGTGCTGCTGGCGGACGCCGCCGCGGGCCCCAAGGCATTTCTCCGCGTGCTGGGAGTGCCGGTGGAGCCGCGGCCCACGATCCGCCTGAAGCCCGAGACGCTTGCGGCCGCCTTCGGTGAGGTCCTCGCCCGGCTGCCTCCCCAGGTGACCCTGGAGGCCACCTCGCCGCGATACTCGATCGAGGTTCGTTCGGCGAGTCTCCTGGAGGAGTTGAGGGCCCGCGGGGAGTTGGTCTTCGACCAGGTCTTCGCCTCCGCCGCCGACCGGCTGGAGGCGGTCGTCCTCTTCATGGCCCTGCTGGATCTTCTCAACCGGGGCCTGGCGATCTGCGAGCAGCGGGGCGACGGGCCGATCCGGGTGGAGCTCCCCGGTGGCGGCTGAACCGACGGCGGAGCCGGAGACGCTGGCCGGAGCGCTGGTCGCGATCCTCTTCGTGCGCGCCGAGCCGTTGGGGGTGGCTGAGCTGGCTGCCGCCCTGGGGGTCGACCGGCCGGCGGTCAGGAGGGCCGCAGAGCTGGCGGCTGTGCTGCTGGAGGGCACCGGGCTCCTGCTGCAGCGCAACCTCGACCAGCTCCAGCTGGTGACCCATCCTGACGGGGCTTGGGCGGTCCAGCGGGCGCTCCAGCCCGAGGTGGCGGGACGCCTTTCCCGGCCGGCTCTGGAGACCCTGGCGATCGTCGCCTACCGCCAGCCGGCATCCAGAGCCAGCGTGGAGGCCATCCGGGGCGTCAACTGTGACGCGGTGCTGGAGCGGCTTCAGGCCCATGACCTCATCACCGAGGTGGGGCGGGGCGAGGGGCCGGGGCGCCCGCGCCTGTTCGCCACCACCCTTAGGTTCCTGCAGGTCGTGGGGCTCTCGTCCATCGACGAGCTTCCCCCGCTTGAGCCGTCCGAAGGCAACGAGTGGCTGCGCCGGGTGGTGGAGAGGTCAGATGCCAGCTGAGCGGCTGGGGCGGTGGCTGGCCCGCCAGGGGATCGCCTCCCGGAGGGGCGCCGACGACCTCCTGCGCCAGGGCCGGGTGCGGGTGAACCAGGCCCTGGCGCCCGCCAGCGGGCAGCTAATAGACCCGGACCGGGACCTGATCGAGGTGGATGGACGGCGCATCGAAGCCGATCGGAGGCCCCGGCGATACCTGGCGCTCAACAAGCCCACGGGGGTGGTCTCCACGGTGCGGGACCCGGAGGGCCGCCCCACAGTTCTCGACCTGGTGCCGGACGGGGCCGGCCTCTTCCCGGTGGGACGGCTGGACCGGGACTCGAGGGGGCTTCTCTTCCTCACCGATGACGGCGAGCTCTCCCAGCGGCTGACCCATCCCCGCTACGGCGCCCCCAAGACCTATCGCGTCCGCCTCGGACAGCCGATCACCCGCCTCCAGCTCCAGGAGCTTCGAGATGGCCCGGTGCTGGAGGACGGCCCCACCCACCCCGCGGCGGTCCGGCCCACGGCCGGAGGAGGGGTCCTCTTCGTCACCCTGCAGGAGGGTCGAAACCGGGAGCTGCGGCGCATGTTGGAGCAGGTGGGCGCCACCGTCCTCGACCTGGAGAGGGTGGAGTTCGCCGGGATCCGACTGGGCACCCTCCCGCTGGGAGCGGTGCGGGAGCTGAGCCGGGCCGAGGTGGCCCGGCTGCGCCTTCGGGCCGGGCTCGGATGACAGCCGCGCCGATGTCGGTGACCATCGACGGACCCGCGGGGGTGGGTAAGTCCACCGTGGGGAGGAGGGTGGCTCGCGAACTGCGGCTTCCGTTCCTCGACACCGGGCTTCTGTACCGGGCCCTGGCGCTGGTGGCGGCCGAGCGCGCGGTCGGCCCCGAGGGGGCCGCGGAACTGGTCCAAGGCCTTGAGCTCGCGATCAACCTGGACCCCAAGGCTCCCGAGGGCGCGTGGCGGGCGCGCATCGGCGGGCGCGACCTGGGTGCCGAACTCTGGGCCCCTGGAAACGCTGTCCTCCTGGCCAGGGTCGCCGCCGAGCCGGCGGTCCGGGCCGCCCTTCTTCCTCTGCAGCGAGGGCTGGGCAGCGAGGGTGTGGTGGCGGTGGGCCGGGACACCGGGTCGACGGTCTTCCCGACGGCTGCGGTGAAGGTGTATCTCGACGCTCCCTTCGAGGTGAGGATGGAGCGCCGCCGCTCCGAGCTGGAGCGGCTCGGCCTGGCCAGCGCGGAGGTCGCGGTGCGTGAGGACCTCGCCGAGCGGGATCGCCGGGACAGCACCCGCGAGGCGGCCCCGCTCGCCATCCCGGATGGCGCGATGGTCATCGACACGGCGCCGATCGACGCCGAGGAGGTGGCCCAGCTGATCGTTCGGCGCTGCGGCGAGCTTGGCGGTCAACCCGCGACCGACCGGCTCGGCTGACGTGGGAGCCACACCCCCGGAGTTCAGTCCTGGAACTGAGTACGTCGCCTTCGACCTGGAGACGACCGGGCTCTCCCCCCGGTCCGACCGGATCATCGAGGTGGGAGCGGTCCGGTTCACACAGGAGGGCGCACTGGCGCAGCTCACCTCCCTGGCGGATCCGGGTCTACCCCTGCCCCTCGCCATTCAGCGCCTCTGCGGGCTCTCCGACCATGACCTTGCCGGCCAGCCGAGCCCAGCCGAGGTGGTTGCCCAGCTCGCGGACTTCGCCAAGGGCGCGGTCCTGGTCGGCCACGGGGTGTCCTTCGACCTTGCCTTCTGCGCTGCCGTCCTGCCGTCCGAATTCGCCCAGCGCCCGGCCGTGGACACCTCGGAGCTCGCTCGGATCGTATTGCCACGGGCGCCCAGCCACAGCCTGGAGCAGCTCGGCCGCGCCCTGGGCCTGGTCCACGATCGTCCTCACCGGGCGCTGTCGGACGCGGACACCACAAGGCTCCTCCTCTGGCAGCTGGTGGAGGAGATGCGCAAGCTGACACCCGGCCTCAGAGCCCGTCTGGCAGCGATGTCCGCGGGAAGTGGTTGGGCGTCGGGCGAGTTCATGGCGAGCCGGCTCCAGCCCGTCGAGCCCGGGGATGAGGACCGCCTCGCCGTCCGGCCGCCGAGCCCGCCCCTGCCGCCCGGCCCCCACCCCGGCGGTCGCCTCGACCCGGCCCAGGTGGCCGCTGACTTTGCAGAAGGGGGGGTGCTGGCGGCGGCCGATCCCGCCTTCGAGCTTCGCGAGGAGCAGCAGCAGATGGCGGTGGCGGTGACCCAGGCCTTCAATCGGGAGATCCGGCTTCTGGTGGAAGCCGGGACCGGGGTTGGCAAGTCGCTCGCCTACCTCCACCCGGCGCGCGAATGGGCCAACCGAACGGGCGAGCGCGTCCTCATATCCACCCATACCATCACCCTTCAGGAGCAGTTGGTGGGCAAGGACCTGCCCGCCCTGGAGGCGGCGCGCCCCCTGCCGGTGAACGCCGTCGTGCTCAAGGGCCGGGGCAACTACCTCAGCCTGAGGAGGCTGGAGCGATGGCTCCGCTCCGCTCCCTCGGGGGGACGGCGCCGGGACTTGGATGAGCTCCGGTTCCAGCTCCGCCTGGTGGTCTGGGCGGAGCAGACCGACGCCGGCGATCGGGGAGAGCTGCGGCTGGCGGGCCGCGACCCCGAGCTGTGGGAGCAGGTGGGGTCCACGGTGGACGACTGCCTGGGGCCGGCCTGCCACAACTGGCGGGACCGACGTTGCTTCATGGCCCGAGCCCGGCTGGAGGCTCGCGAGGCGGACCTCGTCATCGTCAACCACGCCCTGCTACTGGCTGACGCTGACAGCGGTGGATCCATCCTGCCCGAGTCGCGGCGTTTGGTGGTGGACGAGGCCCACCACCTAGAGGAGGCCGCCACCCAGGCCCAGTCGGACCGCTTGGGCCCGGGTCGAGTCGCGGCCGTCGTCGACCGGCTGCCGCGGTTCGGTGACGCTCCTGTGGCGGGTTGGCTGCGCTCGGCCCGAGAGGGGGCGCAGAGCGCCTTCGCGGAGTTGCGCCAACTGCTGGAGCAGCGGGCCGAGGGCCGCGAGCGGGGGGCCCTGGTCCTGGACCCGCGGCTGGCGGGGGACCCAGCCTGGACCCGATGTGCCCGCTCACTGGGCCGTGCCCAGTCGGCCGCTCAGCGAGCCGCGGTGGGGCTCCGGCAGGCGGCTGTCGCCGCTCCCCTGCAGGAGATGCTTTGGCCGCAACCCGACAATGCCGCCCGGGAATGCCTGCTGGCGGCGGACGCGCTCCAGAGCTGCGCCGAATTCCTGGGCTTCACCCTGGGGGCTGTCGCCGGGGAGCCGGAGGCGAGCCAGCGGGTGGTCTGGGCCGAGCTGGAGGCCAGGGGACGTGCGGTGTTGCGGTCCTCCCCATACGAGGTCGGGGCCACGCTCGCCGAGCAACTCTTCTCCCGGATGGACACAGTGGTGCTGACCTCGGCCACCCTGGCGGTGGCCGGGTCATTTCGGTACGTGCGGGAGCGCCTGGGCTTCGACGGCGGGGAGGAGCTGGTGCTGGCCTCACCGTTCGATTTCCTGAGCCAGGCTCTCCTGTGCATCCCACGAGGGATCCCACCCCACGACGATCCGCGGCATGCTGAGGTGGTGGCCCGACTGGTGGACGAGGTGGCCGCCGACCTGGGCGGCCGCACCCTGGTCCTCTTCACGGGCTACGCCGCCCTGCGGGAGGTGGCATCTCGGCTGCGTCCGCGGCTCCAGGCCCGCGGGATCGCCCTTTTGGCCCAGGGCCTCGACGGCACCCGCAACCAGCTCCTGCGCGGCTTTCGCGACCACCCGCGCACAGTGCTCATGGGCACCAGCAGCTTCTGGGAGGGGATCGATCTCCCCGGCGATCTTCTCCAGTGCGTTGTCATCGACAAGCTGCCTTTTCCCGTGCCCTCGGATCCGATTTTCCAGGCCCGGGCCCGGGGCCGTGCCGACTCCTTCACCCAGCTCTCCCTTCCGGAGGCCGTGCTGCGTCTCAAACAGGGGTTCGGCCGGCTGGTGCGGGGCCGGGAGGACAGGGGCGCGGTGGTGGTCTGTGACCCCCGGATCCACCAGCGCCGCTACGGGCAGAGCTTCGTCGAGGCGCTGCCTCGGGCGACCATCTCCGACCAGCCGGTGGAGGCGGTAGCGTCGCTGGTGGGGGAGTTCGTACGGGCGCGGCGGGGGCCGCGGCCGTCTCCCTGAGGCCGCCCACAGATGGGAACCCTCCACGTGGTAGCCACCCCTATCGGCAACCTGGGCGACATCTCCCACCGCGCCGAGCAGGTTCTGCGCTCAGCCCAGGTGGTGGTCGCCGAGGATCCCCGGCACAGTCGCCGGCTGCTGGTCCATCTGGGAGTCAGGCCGCAGCTGATCTCCCTGCCCGCTCCTCGGGAGGCGGAGCGCATCGGGAAGGTCCTCGAGGCTCTGGAGGTCGCTGACGTCGCCCTCATCTCGGATGCCGGCACCCCGGGGGTAAGCGACCCCGGCAGGAGGCTGGTGGCGGCCGCCCGCGCCGCCGGGCACCAGGTGCTGGCGATCCCAGGTCCGTCGGCCGTGGTGGCCGCGGTGGCGGCCAGCGGGCTGCGCGCTGACCGCTTCGCCTTCCTCGGCTTCCTGCCCCGAACGCGGGGGCGGATGGCCCGGGTCCTCGACTCGGCGCCCGAACTCGCCCTGGTCTTCTTCGAGGCCCCGCAGCGCTTGCCCGCGACCCTCGCGCTGTGCGCCGAGCTTCTTCCGGACCGGCGGCTGGCGGTGGCCCGGGAGATCTCCAAGCTGCACGAGAGCTGGCACCTCGGCACCGCCGCCGAGCTGGCGGCGCACTTCCGCTTGGCCCCGGCGCGCGGGGAGTGCACGGTGGTGGTGGAGGCCCCGTCCCGGGACGTCCGGCGTGGCTGAAATCCAGCTGGTGGACGCCCACTGCCATCTGGACGAGCTGGAGCGGCGGGGGATGCCGGCGGAGGAGGCCATCGCCGCGGCCTCCGCCGCCGGGGTCGTGCAGATGGTCACGAGTGGAGACTCCCCGGCCGAGAACCGCCGGGCCCGAGAGCTGGCCGAAGAGCACGAGGGGGTGTTCTTCACCCCCGGCTGGCATCCGAGCAATGGTCGCGCCCCCTCCCCTGCGGAGAGGAGGGAGCTCCGCGATCTCCTCGACCACCCCCGGTCCGTGGCCCTCGGGGAGGTGGGCCTCGACTACCACCCCCGGGCTCAAGGGCCGATATGGGATCCGGGAGAGCAGCGCAGCCTCCTGCGGTCGATGCTGGAGCTGGCCGCGGAGGCCGCCAAACCGGTGGTCATCCACCAGCGGGACGCCGGCCGGGACCTGCTGGAGGTCCTGGACGCCTCCCCCAGGGTGCCGACCATGCTCCATTGCTTCAGCGGCGGGGCGGAGTTTGCTCAGGACGCCGTCTCCCGCCAGCTCTACTGCTCCTTCGCCGGCAACCTCACCTTCGGGTCCGCCGCACAGCTGCGGGCGGCCGTTTCGGTGGTGCCCCCGGGGCTGCTTCTCCTGGAGACCGACTCCCCGTTCCTGGCACCTCAGCCCCTCCGGGGCCGCACCTGCCACCCGGCCCTGGTGAGGCTGACGGCCTCCTGGCTTGCCGCCCATCTCGGGGTGGGGCTGGAGGCGGTGGCCGAGTGGACCAGCTCCACCGCTCGGGCGCTCTTCCAGCTTCCCCCGCCGTGAGGGGGCTCGACCTCTGCCGGGAGTCCACCGCCAGGGCGGTTGCCCGGCGCTTCGGCCTCTCCCCGGAGCGGGGCCGGGGGCAGAGCTTCTTGGTCGACCGCCAGGTGCGGGACGCCATCGTGGCGTCCTTGCCCGAGAGCCCGCG